>JAADGJ010000021.1 GCA_013152435.1 Chloroflexota bacterium
CGCCATCACTCACTCCCAGGTCCCCCCTCCCAGCGAAGCGGATTGGGGAGGGGGGACGACAGGGGGGTGGGGTACGTCTGGCCACGCCGTGTGCTGGGGGGAACCGAGAAGATACGTATACAGACACGACCCCCGCCGCCGACCCGTTGACAGGCGGCACGGGCGAGCGTATACTGCGAACGCGATGCACGAGATCAGAACCGGCGTGAGGAGAACCCAATGAGCATACCGATCTTCCAGGTGGATGCCTTCACGGACGAGCCGTTCGCAGGCAACCCGGCCGCCGTCTGCATCCTGCCTGAGCCGAGGGAATCGGAGTGGATGCAGAACGTCGCCCGGGAGATGAACCTCTCCGAGACGGCCTTCCTGCACCGATGGGACGACGGCTTCGAGCTGCGCTGGTTCACGCCGACCGTCGAGGTGGACCTGTGCGGCCATGCCACGCTGGCCAGCTCCCACGTGCTCTGGGAGGCGGGGTACCTGAAACCGGACCAGCCGGCGCGCTTTCACACCCGCAGCGGGTTGCTCACGGCCGAACGGCGCGGGGAGTGGATCGAGATGGACTTCCCGGCCGATCCGGAACGGCCCGCAACGCCCCCCGAGGGGCTGGCACAGGCGCTGGGGGCCACGCCCGTGTACGTAGGCGAGATCCCCTTCGCCTATCTTGTGGAGGTGGAATCGGAGGAGATCGTGCGGAAGCTCCAGCCCGACTTCGCCCTGCTACGGAGGCTGCCTCGCGGCGTGGTCGTCACGGCCCGGGCAACCTCGCCCACCTACGATTTCGTCTCCCGATTCTTCGCCCCACATGTGGGCATCGACGAGGATCCGGTCACGGGCGCGACCCACTGCTGCCTCGGCCCATACTGGGCCTCCCGGCTGGGCAAGGAAGAGGTCGTGGGCTACCAGGCATCCGTCCGGGGCGGGATCGTGCGCGTCCGCCCGACCGGCGACCGGGTCACCCTCAGCGGCCAGGCCGTCACCGTATTGCGCGGCGAACTCGTCTGAAAGAGGCACACCGGCCGGGTGGAACGCCCAAACGCGCCGGAGAACCTCCCGCAGGCTTCCACCACGGCCTTCCCTCCTGGGCAACAGATACCATCACCGAACGAAGGAGGCCTTCATGGGCACTGTGGCAATCAAATGGGTCGCATCACAGCTGATGACGGGCGTGGACTCCTTCGGCCACCCCCTCGTCATGGGGAGCTGGCCGGAGAGGGAGCCGGAGTGGGCGGGGCTGAAGCCGTCCGACCTGCTGCTCCTGGCGGCCGCCTCATGTTCCGCCTACGACGTAATCATGATCCTGACCAAGCAACGGGAGCCGATGAAGGGGCTGGAGGTCCTCTGCTCGGGCGAGCAGATGTCGGACCCGCCTTATGCATTCACCCACATCCACCTGCGCTACGTCGTCAAGGGTCCGGTGAACCCCAGAAAAGTACAGCGGGCTATCCAGCTCTCCGAGGAGAAGTACTGCTCCGTGCTCAACACGCTGAAGCCCACCGTGAAAGTCACCAGCGACTTCGAGATCGTGGACGATGAAGGGGAAAACCAACCGTAATGCAACAAAGGGGTGATCGGAGGCCGTACATGCTTCCACGAGAGACGCACTTCCGCCAGCGGCGAAGCTCGCCATGGCTCCGCGGGGCGCTGATCCTGGCCCTCCTGGTGATCCTGGTCAGCTGCTATCCGCCGGTTCCCATGTCCCCGGCCACCTCCCAGGTGCCAAAGACGAGGATCGAGCGGCTGTCCCGTGGGATCAACCTCAGCCACTGGTTCGCCCAGGGATCCATCAACGTCCGCCGGTGGCAGCGATACATCACGGCCGAGGACATCGCGCTGATCAAGGAGATGGGATTCACCCACGTCCGGCTGCCGATCGAACCCAACGTCCTGTTCAACGAATGGCAGCCGGAGGAGCTGAACCCGGAGCGACTTCCCTATGTCGATGCCGCCCTGGACATGATCCTGGCCCAGGACATCGCCGTGATCGTCGACTTCCATCCGTTACCGGAGTTCACCCAGCGGATGGAGGAGGATGACGACTTCGCCGAGGCGGTGGTCCGCTTCTGGGGAGCCTTCGCCCGGCACCTCAGCGAGCGCGACCCGGAGATGGTCTTCCTGGAGGCCATGAACGAGCCCGTCTTCCAGGACGCGGCCCGCTGGGAGGCCGTGCAAAAACGGATCCTGGCGGCCATGCGGGAGGGCGCACCCGAGCACACGCTGATCGCCACGGGCACCAACTGGAGCAGCATCGACGGGCTGCTCGCCCTCAAGCCGGTGGACGACCTCAACGTCGTCTACAACTTCCACTTCTACGAGCCCCACACCTTCACGCACCAGGGGGCGAGGTGGGGCTGGTACCTGTGGCCGTATCTCCACAACGTGCCCTACCCATCCAGCCCGGAGGCGGTCGAGGCGCTCCTGCCGAACATCAAGAACCGGGAGGCCCGGGCCCTCCTGAGATCCTACGGCCGGGAGCGTTGGAACGCGGAGAAGATCGAGCGGAGGATCGCCCAGGCCGCGGCGTGGGGAAGAAAGTACGACGTCCCCCTGACGTGCAACGAGTTCGGCGTCTACCGCCTGGTCTCCCCACCGGAGGACCGCTTGGCGTGGATTCGGGACGTGAGGACGGCGCTGGAGAAGTATCAGATCGGCTGGACGATGTGGGACTACGCCGGGGGGTTCAGCGTCGTCGTGGCAAAGGGCAATCAGCGGGTGCCCGATGAGGGCACGCTGAAGGCGTTAGGGCTCTCCGACTGAAGCGGAAGGGCGACCCGCGGGCCGCCCCATTGGCATCAAGCTACATGGAAGAAAGGAGGGGCGATCGTGCATCGCCCCTCCGTATCCATTCTCTCTATCTGTGCGTCTATTTCAGATCCGCCAACGCCTGCAGGATGCGCTCCAGGCCGCCCGCCGTGTCCCGCCCCAGATGCAGCCGGATCACCCGCCGGCCGTGCGCCTGCAGCGACTGCAAGTCCCCCAACGCCTGCGCGGCGATCAACGTGCCAAACGTGTACGGCTGGCCGGGGATCCGGAAATCCTCCGCCGGATCATCCGTGATCTGCACGAACACGCCGCTGTTGGGGCCGCCCTTGTGAAGCTGGCCCGTGGAGTGCAGGAACCGCGGCCCATAGCCCAGAGTGGTGGCGACCCGCAACGCATCCCGTACCCTCAGGCGGATCGCCTGCAGCACCTCCTCGTAGGGGCCGGTGGAGTCCAGATAGGCCATGAACGCTACGTACTCGCCCGGTTGCGCCTGCCGCAGATGCGCCCGCAGCGCCTCCTCCCACGAGTCCCCCTGGATCCCCTCGCCGTAAAGCGCCACGCCATCCGCGGCCAGGGCAGGCTCCTCCTCGGGAAGGCGACCCTCCGCGATGTAGCGATCCAGCGCGTCCCGGGTGTTCTTCTTGGACTCCGCCACGTTGGGCTCGTCGAACGGGTTGATGCCCAGGATAGCCCCCGCCACGGCCGTCGCCATCTCCCATCGGTAGAACTCGGCGCCGATCCAGGAGATGTCCGGCATGCGCAGACGCACCACCGGATGTCCGGCCGCCTCCAGCGCGGCCACCCGGGCGTCCAAGTCGCTCGTCCCCGCGAGCGACAGGTACACGAACAGCCGGTCGTCCCCGTACACCTCCGGCGGCCCCACCTCCTCGCCGGCGATCGGGACGATCCCCTTGCCCTCCTTGCCCGTGCTCTCGGCGAGGAGCTGCTCCGCCCACAGGCCAAAGCTCGCCAGCTGCGGGGGCACGAGGATGGTCAGCTTGTCACGGCCGGACAACGCCGCCTCGCCCATGATGGCCCCCAACCACGCGCCCGGGTTCTCCCGCACGGGCACGCACGGCTTACACGCCCGGGTCATGGCGCCCGCCTGGTCGAGCACCCTGGCGATATCGATGCCGGCCAGCGCCGCGGGCGCCTGCCCAAAGTAGGAGAGCCCGGAGTAGCGCCCGCCGATATCCGGCGGGTTCAGGATCACGCGACGGAACCCAAGATCCCGGGCCGCGACCATCAGGGGTGTCCCCGGATCGGTGATGGCGATGAACTGTCGCCCGGCCTCCTCCCCGCGCACCTCCTTCACCCGCTCGAAGAAGTGCGCCTCGAACGATCGGGCCTCCGTGGTCGTGCCCGACTTGCTGGCGACGATGAAGAGCGTATGCGCCAGATCGATCTGCTCCTCCAGCTTGCGGATGACGTCCGGGTGGGTGGTATCCAGCACCCACAGCCTGGGAGCCTCCGGCTGTGGGCCGTACACCTGGCGGAACACCTCGACGCACAGGCTGCTCCCGCCCATGCCCAGGAGCACGACATGCCGAAAGCCCTCCGACCACACCTCCTGCGCCAGGGCCCGCAGCTCATCCACGTGCCCCTGCATCCTCTCGGCGATATCCAGCCATCCCAGCCGGTTGCGGATCACCTCCTGATGCTTGGGGTCGTCCTTCCACAGGCTCGCGTCCTTGGCCCAGATTCGCGCCACCACCCCCGTGCGGGCCATGCCCTCCAGGCGGGCCTGAACGGTGGGCTCCAGCGCCCCCAAAGCGGCGTGCCAGGAGCAATCCCGTTGGACCAGAAACGCCTGCCGGCGCGCCTCCACACACTCCAACAGCGCGTGATAGGAGTCCGCAAAGGCCCGCACGCCGTCATCCAGCAACCGCTGCATCACCGCGTCCAGATCGACGCCCAGCCGCCCCAGAGCCGCCAGGATCTCCTCCGCCTCATCCACGCCCTCGGTGACCGTCAGCCGGACGACGCCGTGATCCTTGAACGCCTGGATGGTCGCCGGCGGCATAGTGTTCACGGTATCCGGGCCGATGAGTTCCTCGACGTACATCACATCCCGATACTGAGGGTTCTTCGTGCTGGTCGAGGCCCACAGCGGGCGCTGCACCCGGGCGCCTCGCTCCCGCAGCGCCTGGAACCGGTCAGCGCCGAAGAGCTTCTGGAAATGCCGGTAGATGATCTTGGCGTTGGCGATGGCGGCCTTACCCAACAACGCCTCGATCTGCGCCCGCTCGTCCGGGTCGCTCGTCTTCTGCAACCGCTCATTCAGCCAACCATCCACCGCCGTGTCCACGCGGCTGACGAACACGCTGGCCACCGAGGCGACGGCGTCCAACGGCAATCCGGCCTCCGCCCGCCGCTCCAACCCGGCGATGTAGGCGTTCGCCGCCTGCTCATACGCGTCCAAAGAGAAGATCAGGGTGACGTTGATGTTGATGCCGTCCGCGATCAGCTGCTCGATGGCGGGGATGCCGGCCGGGGTGGCGGGCACCTTGATCATCACATTGGGCCGATCGATGGCGGCGAAGAGGCGGCGCGCCTCTGTCACGGTTCGCTCGGTATCATGAGCCAGATCGGGCGAGACCTCCAGGCTGACGTAGCCGTCACGCCCGTCCGTCTGCTGGTAGACCGGCCGCAACAGGTCGGCCGCCATGCGGATATCCTCAATGGCCAACGCCTCATAGATCTCCAGGGTCGAACGTCCGGCCAGCGCCAGCTCCTTCAGCGCCTCGTCGTAATCCGCGCTATCAGCGATGGCGCGCTGGAAGATGGTTGGATTCGATGTGACGCCCAGGATGCCATCCTCCTCGATCAATCGCTTCAGCTCGCCAGATGTGATCAGCCCGCGCTGGATATTGTCATACCACACGCTCTGTCCGAGCTCTCGCAGCCGCCGTAAGGGGTTCTCGTCGTGCTTCATCGTCCTTCTCTCCCGGTGTGTCCACCGATGTTGTGAAGTGATCGGCCTACGGCCTCGCCGATGGGCCGCTCCGTGAATATCTTACCACGTCTGCAGAGAAAGGGCGAAGCAGGCAAGACATGGAGCCACGCCCTCGCTCCAAATCATTTGACGAAACCGATGGAATCCGCTAAGCTCCGTCGAAGAACGAGTCCATCAGCCATAGAGTCTGGAGAGGGTTCGCATGAACGAGAAGGCTTTTCGACCATATGGCCTGTGGCCCAGCCCCATCACGCCGGCGGTGATGGCCCGGCGGCTGCGGCTTGATGACGTGCAATGGAGCGCCGACGGGAGCGCCCTGGTCTGGCTGGAAGGCCGATCGGGGCAGGGCGTCCTGGTGTGCCGCCGCGGCGACGAGGCGCCGCGCGATCTCACGGATGAGCTGAACGTGCGCGCGGGCGTCGGCTATGGCGGCGGCGACTTCGCCGTCGGCCGCGACTTCGTGGTCTTCGCCGAGCGGAACGGGCGGCTCTACCGTCAGTCGCTCGGCTTCGGCCGGCCGAAGCCCATCACCCCCCAGTTCGGCCACGCGGCCTCCCCGGCCATCTCACCCGACGGCCGCTGGGTGCTGTTCGTGCACAGCTACGAGCGCGTGGACGTGCTGGGGCTGGTGGACAGCCAGGGCGGGCACTGGCCGACGAAGCTGGTGACCGGCTCCGATTTCTACATGCAGCCCGTCTGGCACCCGGCCGGCGATCGCATCGCCTGGATCGAGTGGGACCACCCCAACATGCCGTGGGACGGCACGCGGCTGAAGATGGCCCGGCTGACGGGAGATCCACCTCGCGTCGAGGAGGAGACGCTGGTAGCCGGCGGGGATGACGTCCCCATCTTCCAGCCCGCCTTCTCACCCGACGGCCGCTGGCTGAGCTTCATCGCCGGCGATGGCGAGTGGGACCGGCTTTACGCGCTGGATCTGGCCAGCAGGGAGCGGCGCATCCTGGTGGAGGACGCCGTCCTGGCCGTGCCCGCCTGGATCCAGGGCATGCGCACCTACGGCTGGAGCCACGACGGCCGCCGCATCTTCTACCACCGCAACGATCGAGGCTTTGGGTCGCTGTGGTCGGTGATCGTGGAGGATGGGACGTCCACCCGGCTGGACATCGGGCCCTACACGTGGGTCAATCAGCCCGCGCCGTCGCCTACGGACGATCGGATCGCCGGGATCGCCTCCGCGCCCACCGTACCCGGCCGCCTGATCGTGTGGACGCCAGAGGGCATCGCCGTACAGCGCCGCAGCAGCTCGGAGACCATCGCGCCGGAGGACCTGCCCACGCCGCAGCCCATCGAGTGGAAGGCCCCCGATGGGACGACCGTGCACGGGCTGTACTATCCGCCCACCAGCAGCCGATACGAGGGCCGCGGCCTGCCGCCCGCCATCGTCAGCATCCACGGCGGGCCGACGGGCCAGCGCGTGGCCTCGTACTCGGCCGAGGCGGCCTTCTTCACCAGCCGGGGATACGGCTTCCTGGAGGTGAACTACCGGGGCAGCACCGGCTACGGCCGCTCGTACATGTTGAAGCTGCGGGAGCACTGGGGCGTGTACGATGTGGAGGATGCGGTGGGCGGCGCCCGGGCGCTGGGCGAGCAGGGCCTGGCCGATCCCAAGCGGCTGGCCATCATGGGAGGCAGCGCGGGCGGCTACACCGTGCTCAACACGCTGATCCACCACCCGGGCGTCTTCAAGGCCGGCATCTGCCTGTTCGGCGTCACCAACCTCTTCACCCTGGCCGCGGACACCCACAAGTTCGAGGAGCGCTACCTGGACTCGATGGTGGGGCCCCTGCCGGAGGCAGCCGACCGCTATCGGGACTGGTCGCCCATCTTCCACGCCGACAAGATCCGGGATCCCATCGCCGTCTTCCAGGGGAAGGAGGACAAGGTGGTGCCGCCCGATCAGGCGGAGACCATCGTGGAGGTATTGCGATCCCGCGGGGTCCCACACATCTACCGCCTGTACGAGGGCGAAGGCCACGGCTGGCGCAAGGCGGAGACCATCGAGGCGTTCTACACGGACGTGGAGCGCTTCCTACGTCAGCACGTCCTCTTCGCGTGAGTCTCAATTTGGTGGCGCGTTCTAGTTTGAAGATGGACACAGAACCGGACGGAGGGGCGATTCATGGATCGCCCCTCCGAAGAACTCTATTTTCAGCCCCTCACCTGCCCCGTGGGGCCGGAGGCCACCGGCCAAAGCCCCAACCAGGCAGGTAAAAGGCGAGAAAAAGAGTTTTTCTGCGG
>JAADGJ010000022.1:0-4258 GCA_013152435.1 Chloroflexota bacterium
TTCGCATCAACGGAACAGCATGGGCGAGGCCCCCGCCTGTCGCTTTTTCCCTCCACGGGCGGTCGCACCTGAAAGGGGAGGTGCGGAGGGGCCTTCCCTCCGCAGGAAAACTCTTGTTCTCGCCTTTTCCCTGCCTGGTTGGGGCTTTGGCCGGTGGCCACCAGCCCCACGGGGCGTGAGGGGCTGAAAATAAGTTTCTTCGGAGGGGCGGCAGCCCCTCCGAGCCATCCCAGAGATGCGGGACCACGCTTCCGTATCGCTTAACTTGATACCAATGGGGGCATGGGGGGAAAGCCCCTCCGTGAAAAGACCTCTTTTTCCGTCCTTTGCCTCCGCGAGGCGAAGGATATGTTTCGTGAACGCGCAGGCATTGACGACCATCTCCGTTTCAGGTATAATGAAAATACCCCTCTGATACGCATACCATATGTGGTGAAGCGGCCGTATTGTCGTCGTCCGCTTCACGCATCGGCGTTCGTCACGCGTCTATGGCAGCGCGAGTGACGGATATCGGAACCATACCTCGTTGGATCGTGATGGTAAGCCTGTGAGGACAAGCCCGTCGACGATGGAGCTCGCGAGAGTCCCGTGTCTCCAGGCGTACCTGTGATCGCGGGTCGGTGTGAAATCGATCCGTTTCGCGTTGGCCCTTCGGTGTAGGGCTGAGGGCAAGGGGATGCGTTTCAGGCTCCGCTCCTGTCCCGCTTTGATCGTGCTTTCCCAGGCCTCATGCACCCCCTTCTATTCGAGTACGTGAAGATGCTTTCCGCGGGCTGAATCCTGTGTGTGGAATCTCCGCCGATCATACGTTGTCATGTGCGGCGGCGCGGATGGTACGGGATAAACTTGGGCTGATTCTGGAGGAGTGGGACCGGCGAGCTACGCCGGGAGCACGCTTCACCAGCTGTGGCCCCTGGAAAGGAGGTGATCATTCCAAAAACGGGCGGCTTTGGCGCTGGCTGCGATCAAGACCGATCGCGGCCCCAAGAGGTAGGGGGGAGAAAAATGCGAAACGAACGCTTCACTCGTCGGGCTTTCTTACGCACGTTGGGCGCCGGTATGGCATTTGCTTGGGTGGCCGCCTGTGCCCCACCGACCGCCCCGGAGGGGCAGGAGCAGCCCGCTAAGGCGCCGGAGAAGAAGCGGCGGCTCATCTTCTGGGGGCATGATGACCACCCCATCGATCTGGCAGCGACGGGATTTGTGGAGAAGTACCCCGAGGTCGAGTGGGTATCTCCCCATCCGCCGGAGCGAGGCGCCAAACTGACGGCGGCCATGGCCGCGGGGACCGGCTGCCCAGACCTCTTCTGGGCCGAGGCCACGGATGCGCAGGACTGGGGTTGCCGAGGGCTGCTCACGGACCTCACCGAACATCTCCTGCCCGAGAAGGACAACTACCACCCCCTGAAATGGAACGAGACCGTCATCCCCACCACCGGCAGGAACATCGGCTGGCCGGGCGATCTCAGCGTCAGCGGCTGGTACTATCGCGCCGATATCCTGGAGGACCTGGGGTATAGCGACGTCGATTCCTTGACCTACGATGATTTCATCGGGATGGCCTCCGAGCTCGCCCAGCAGGGCAAGTACACCTTCCTGTTCCCCTCCTCCGGATGGTATCTGGCGAGGCCGATCTTCGCGTATCGCGTGCACCAGCTTGGCGGCTCCATGGTCAGCCAGGATGGGCAGACCATCACCGTGGCCGACGAGAAGGGCGTCGAGGCGATGCGCATCGTCAAGCAGCTCTGGGACTCCGGCGGGGGGCTGGACGTCGGCTGGCTGCAGCCGCCTTACTATGCGGCCATGAAGGCGGACCAGCTCATCGGCCAGTTCGCGGCGGCGTGGGAAACGGGATTCTGGGAGTCGAACCTGACCTCTGAGGAGGGTGGTCTGGGGATGTGGCGTGTGGCCAAGTTCCCCGGAGGGCCCAATATCGAATATCGCACCGGCATCTTCGGCGGCGCCCAGTTGATCTGCCCGCAATGCGCGGAGAATAAGGACGATGCGATCCGCTTCATGAAGTACGCCTTGGGCAGCCTGGAGGGCGCGAAGCTGTGTGGGGAATGGGGGATCATCCCGGCTTATCGTCCCTATCTGGAATCCGAACATTTCCTCCAGGGAAAGACCGCGCTCTTTGGAGAGTGGCTCCACAACCAGTTCTGGGCCGAACAGGAGAAGGAGCTGTCGACAGAGTACGTTCGGCCGGCCGGGTGGAACGCCGTCCTGAAGGCGCTGGAAGAGGTGATGCCCGCCATCCTGAACGACGAGGTCTCCATCGAGGAGGGCCTGCAGAAGGTGGTCGAGCTGGCCACGCCTGACTTCGAACGGACCAAGTGCTCGGCCTGAGCACGGCCGACGGTTGGGGGCACCTCCGGGGGCTCGGCGGGGCCTCGGAGGTGCCCTCTTATGCCATGGATCGGAGGGGACGATGAGAAGCATCTCGGCGACTCACCCGCCCATAGTCAAGCCCCCGAAGCCGCTATGGAGACAGATTTTAGAGCACTGGATGGATTATCTGTTCATCTCTCCCTTCTACATCACCTTCCTCATTTTCGGCCTGTATCCCTTGCTGTGGGCGTTTCGCCTCAGCTTCAGCTACTGGCGAGGCTTCGGCCCGATGGAGTATGTGGGGCTTGGCAACTATCGGGCGATCTTGCGGGATCCCTACATCATCCGGGCCCTGGTGAACACCCTGGAGTTCGCCTATATCCTGCTCCCGACGGGGATCTTCATCGCGATCGTCTTCGCCGTGATCCTCAATAACAAGGAGTTGAAGGGACGCGGGATCTTTCGAACGCTGTATTTTCTGCCCTATGTCACCAGTTCGGTGATCGTGGGCATCGTCTTTATCCAGTTGTTCGACGATCAATTGGGCTGGGTCAACGCGGCGCTGAAGTCCATGGGGCTGTCGCCGGTCGGGTGGCTGCGCAAATCCCCCTGGGCGGCGAAGTCCGTCGTCATTCTCCTGACGCACTGGGGGGGGATCGGCTACAACATCCTCCTCTTCCTGGGCGGGCTTCAGGGCATCGAGCCGGAGATCTACGACGCGGCCAAGATCGATGGCGCCAGCGAGTGGCAGACGTTCTGGCGGATCACACTGCCTCTGCTCCGGCCGGTGATCTTCTTCCTCACCGTCGTGGCCACCATCGGCCTGATGAACATGTTCAATCAACCTTTCATCCTCACCCGCGGCGGCCCGCGGGGGGCTACGGAGACCCTGATGCTTCGCCTGTATCAGATCGGGATCGTCGATTCCCGCTTTGGGGATGCCTCCGCTTTGGGGTTCCTGGTCGGCCTGCTCGTGATCGGTATCTCGGCGATCCAGATTCGGTTCCAGCGGCACTGGATGGGATAGGGGGGCGTATGGTCGGGCATTCGAGACGAAAGCGTCAATGGAGGCTGTTGATCCCACGCATCGTGATCCGCGTGTTCACTTATATCCTCTTGCTGATCTTTGCCGTCATTTTCGTATTCCCTTTCTATGACATGGTCATCGGCTCGTTCATGGATGATAACGACCTCTTCGGCTTGCATCCCACATTTTGGCCGCGAGAGGGGTTTGACGTCGACGCGTATAGGGAGCTCTTCGCCGTCTATAATTTCTGGCGGCCCCTACTGAATAGCGTCTACGTGGCTGCCGTGCGCACGGTGGGCACGCTCTTCTTCTGCTCGCTGGCAGGCTTCACCTTCGCCAAGCGCCAGTTCCCCGGGCGGGACAAGCTGTTCTTCCTCATGCTGGCCACGATGATGCTGCCCTCTCAGGCCACGATCATCCCCTGGTACCTGCTGATGATCAAGGTCCTCAAGTGGGCGGATACGTACTGGCCCTTCTGGGTTCCCGTCTGGGCCACGGCTTTTGGGATCTTCCTCATGCGGCAGTTCATCGCCGCGTCCATCCCGGATGAGATGATCGAGGCCGCCGCGATCGATGGTTGTTCCGTCTTCGGCACCTTCGTGCGGATCGTCCTTCCTCTCGTGAAGCCGGGGCTTGCCGTCTTGGGCATCATCACCTTCGTGAACGGGTGGAACATCTTCCTGGAGCCGTTGTTGATCCTGTCCGATCCCGACAAGTTTACCGCGCCTCTCGCCCTGGTGGCGTTTCAGGGCTCGCAACGGTACGCGCCTCGATACGCGATGTTGTTCGCCGGGAGCACGCTTTCGACCATCCCGCTTCTGGTCGTCTTCTTCGCCTTCCAGCGGCAGCTCATCTCCGGCATCATGTCCGGGGCGCTGAAGGGGCAGGGTTAGGGGTCCTATA
>JAADGJ010000022.1:4348-18819 GCA_013152435.1 Chloroflexota bacterium
AGCGCCTCAGCTGGGGATCGGGAGGGGCGAGCCGAGATGAAAGGCGGGCATTGCTCGCGCGGGCCGCGAGGGAGGATGGGGGGATCATGGACGAGATGACGCCCCGGCGGCGTGTGCTGGCCGCTTTGAAGCGAGAGGAGCCGGATCGGGTCCCGTTCCTCGAGCCGGTCATCGAGGAGCCCGTCGCCCTCTCGCTCCTCGGGTTGCCCACGCCAGAGACGACCACCGCCATCGAGCTCGGACAGCCCGGCGCGGACGTGTTGGTCGGCGAATTGTATGCCAGCCCGTTTTACGAACCGATCGATCTGGCTCGGGCCCTCGGACTGGACGGGTTCGGCATGTACCTCTTCCTGCGCCACGAGGGCATCCAGAAGGAGATCGGCGGCCGGATGATGGTGGCGGGCGGGCGCGTGAGATCCCGCGCCGATCTGGAGCGGATCCGGCTCCCGGATCCTGACGACTTCGCCCTCTACGATCCCTATCGCCGGTTCGTCGAGCGCTATCGTGATTCGGGCTACGCTCTGTACACGTTTCTGAACATCGGCTCCGACCCGGTTATCCTGGGCATGGGCCTGGAGCACTTCGCGGTGGCCCTCTATGAAGACCCCGGGCTTGTGGCGGACATGTTCGACCTGTACACCGACTGGTACGCTCGGGCTGTGCGGCATCTGTGTGAGATCGGCTTTGATTTCCTGTGGTTCGCCGATGATATCGCCTTCAAGAGCGCTCCATTCGTCTCGCCTCGGGTCTTCCGAGAGCTGTTCCTGCCCCATTATCGGAAGGTCATCGATCGGGTGACGCTGCCGTGGATCTTTCACTCCGATGGCAACCTGATGCCGATCATGGAGGACCTGCTCTCGCTTGGGATGTGGGGGCTGCATCCCATCGAGCCGGGGGCGATGGATCTGGCGGAGGTGAAGCGCCGATACGGGGATCGCATCTGCCTGGTGGGGCACATCAGCGTGGATAAGCTCAGCCGCGGCACGCCGGAGGAGATCGATCGGCTCGTCGCGGAGGCGATCCGCGTGGCCGCGCCGGGAGGCGGTTACATCGTCGGCAGCTCCAATAGCGTGACCTCGTACTGTCGGCCGGAGAACGTCCGTGCCATGGCGGATGCCGTATCCCGCTATGGCCGGTATCCCGTGGGGTGATCCCATGGCCGAGATGACGTGGAAGGAGCGCTATCTCGCGGCGGCGAGACACGAGGAGCCGGATGTGGTGCCCGTCTCGCCGGAGCTCTTCTTCTACATCCCGGCGCGCGTCAGCGGGTATCCCCTCTGGCAGGTGGCGCCGGTTGGCCTTACCCTTCCGTTCCACCGGATCAAGACGTGGGAGGCGCAGTTGCAGGCGGCCGTCTATTTCGACATCTGCGGTTGGATCGTCCCCGCCATTGGCTCGACGCATGCGGCCGCCCATACAGAGACGTTCATCGCAGAGGGGAGTGGCGGGGGCAGACAGGTAACGCTGGTGCACCACACCTCACATGGACCGCTGCGGGAGAGGTTCTGGTTCCCTCCCGATGATGCGCCGTGGCACGTCGAGCATTGCGTCAAGGATTTCGATCGCGACTGGCCCCGGTATGAGGAGTTGTTCTTCACGGACCCTTGGACGGCGGACCTGTCGGAGTTAGAGGAGGCGGTCGAGGCCGCGGGCGGACAGGGCATCGTCTCCGCCTACGTGGGAAGCCCGTTCACCGATTGGCTTGCCGGGGCACTGGAGGGCGGATACGAGCGGGTGGTGTACGAGTTGATCGATCATCCGAGCCGGTTTCGCTCCCTGCAGGAGCGGTATGTGGCCCACATCGTCGAGCGGACCCGCATGCTCTGCGAGCGGGCCCGTTTTGACGAGCTGTTCATGGGCAATGAGTTCTCGGAGATCCCTCTTCTCAGCCCCTCCATGTGGCGAGAGTGGGATCTGCCCGTGATTCGCGCGGTGTGTGAGGTGGGACAGCGATATGGCCGCATCGTGCATCTCCACCAGCATGGACGCTGCGAGGCGATCCTGGGCGATATCGCCGACGCGGGGGTGACGATCGTGTGCCCGCTGGAACGCCCCCCGGGTGGGGACGTGGATCTGGCCCAGGTGAAGCGCCGCTACGGTGATCGTCTGTGTCTGAAAGGCAATGTGGAGACGAGCCTGCTGCTGCACGGCACGCCCGAGGCGGTGCGATCCCAGGTCGCCGAGTGCCTTTGGGCGGCGGCGGAGGGGGGCGGCTTCATCCTGGGAACCGGCGATCAGGTGGCCAGGGATACGCCCTTCGAGAACATCGTGGCCTTCGCCCAGGCCGGGCGTGAGTTAGGACGCTATCCCATCGGAGTGGCGAAGGAGGCCCTATGAGCCCTCAGAGGACATTGGCGGCTTATCTCAAAGCCCCTTTTCAGATCGAACTTCGCGAGGTCGTCCTGCCCGACCCGGGCCCCGATGAGGTCTTGATCCGGGTCAAGGCCTGTGGTATCTGCGGCACCGACCTTCATGCCGCCCGCTCTCAGGCGACGGAGTGGCAGCCCTTCGGACACGAGGTGGCCGGGATCGTGGCGAAGGTGGGTGCCCATGTGACGACGGTGAAGGAGGGGGACGCGGTCGCGCTCGAGAGCGCGTCCTTCTGCGGGCATTGTGATCTCTGCCGGGATGGGCGGGTGGACCTGTGTAACAAGGCGCCCAACTTCTGGAGCGGCCCGACGATGGGCTTCGCCGAGTACATGCTGGCGCCCAAGGAGGCCCTGGTCCCCTTCGAGGGGCTGTCCTTCGAGCACGCCTGCCTGGCCGAGCCGTTGGGGGTCGCGCTGGACATGGTCTACACGGCGCAGATCGCCCTGGGGGACGACGTGCTCATCGTCGGGTTAGGTCCCATTGGGCTGATGAGCATCCCGCTGGCCCGGATGCAGGGGGCCGCACGCATCTACGCGGTGAATCGATCGGAGGGGGTTCGCCTGGAGAGAGCCCTGGCGTTGGGGGCGGACCACGCATTCGCGGCGGAGAAGGAGTCCATCCGTGAGCGAAGCTATCGGCGGGGCGGGGTCCAGCGGGCATTGGTCACCGCTCCCCCTTCCACTCTGCCCGAGGTGATGAAGGTGATGAGCTACGGAGGTGTGATCTCCTTCATCGGCATCGAGTATGGGCCAGGGGCTCAGATCACCTTTGACGCCAACGAGTTTCACTTCCAGAAGCTCCAGCTGCGGGCCTCATTCGCCTCGCCGGCGCTCTATTTCCCAACCGCGCTGCGGCTTCTGCGGGATGGCCATGTGGACGCGACGGCGATCGTGAGCCACGTGCTACCTCTGAGACGCATCATGGAAGGGTTGGAGCTGTTGCGCGATCATCGAGCGATGACGGTAAAGGTCGTCGTCACACCTTAGCATACCGATCGGGCGCGCTTTCGGCGGTGGGGCCACCGGATCAGGCGTGAAGTGGCGTCCTGTCCATGTCATCTTGCTCATGTGTGACGCCGCCTCTGAGATCGTGACTGGACATTTACCGGTAAGTGTCTGAGAATGTGCCTGAAAAACACACCACAAAGCCACTGAGACACCAAGAGGGGCATGGAAAGGAGTATATCGAAGCCGCTTCTTAGGGTGTGTCTGAGAAATGCCGTTGCTTCTGCTGTGGGGAGGCCCGGAGGGGCGGCCCCCTCCACACCTCCCCCTGTGGAGCTGGTCTTGAGGGAGACCCTCAGACACCTTGCCGGTAAATTTTCAGACACGCTCTTACACTCGTAAGCTCTCCATAGTACACTTCCGTCTTCTCTATACTTAGGGTCTCCGTGTCTTAGTGGTTCTCACCGCATTTTTCAGACACGCTTAGAGGGCCTTCCTCAGCTGTCAGCTCTACAGGGGGATCGCATGACGGTAGGGGTGGGGATTATCGGATGTGGGGGGATCGCGACCCATCACCTGCGCGGGTACCAGCAGAGCCCCGCACGCCTGGTGATGGTCTCGGACCCCGACGAGGAGGCGGCGCGGCGACGGGCCGAGGAAGCGGGGTGCGCCTGGGTTACGGACTATCGCGACGTGCTTCGGTGCGACGAGATCGACCTGGTCTCCGTCTGCGTGCCCAACTGGCTCCACTATGAGGTGAGCGTGGCGGCGATCGAGGCCGGCAAGGCGGTCCTGTGTGAGAAGCCGATGACCACCCGGGTCAGCGACTCGGAGGCGCTGGTAAAGTTGGTGGAGGATCGCGGGGCCTTTCTGCAGGTCGGATACATGAAGCGCTATCATCCGGCCTTTCGGCGTTTCAAGGAACTGGTGCGGGAGATCGGTGGCGTGGAGACGGGGTTGCTGCGCTCGTATCAGCCCTTCCCCGAGCGGTTGTGGACCGCCCCCCGGATGTGGCATACTCGTAAGGCGCAGGCCGGCGGGGGGCCGCTGGTGCATGCCGGCAGCCACATGATCGATATCCTGTGCTGGAGCTGCGGCGAGGTCGCCGCTGTTGACGCCCGGGTGCGCATGCGGCCCGGAACGGATGTGGACTGGTACACCAACGCCATCCTGGAGATGGAGAGCGGGACCACGATCCTGCTGGAGGTGGGGTGGTTCCAGCACACCCATTTCGGGCGCCATCACGACGGTTGGGACGAGCTGCTTCAGTTGCGGGGCCCCAAAGGGGTGCTGACCATCTATTCCGTCTTCTGGGATCGCGCCGATGCATTGGTCCCGGTCGTCGAGTTCTATCGCGAGGAGGATGAAACCACACAAACGTTGGCCTTCGGGCCGGTGGACTACTTTGTGGAAGAGGTGACCGATGTCGTCTCGCGCGTGGAGGCGGGGAAAGCTCCCGCCATCACCGTGCGTGACGGATATCGCGTGGATCGGATCATCGATGCTCTCTACCGTTCAGGGGAACGTTCCGCTCGATTGTCGCTTGACGGGATCCGGCCATGAAGCCGCCCGACATTGCCTCGGGAGATGGGCACTGAGCAGGGGTGACCAAGGGCAGATATGGCCATAGCGAACACACAACTCATGTTAGGAGGATGAAGAGATGGCAAACGTAGAAGGCATGAAGGTCAATCCCCCACAGAACAGACTGGTCGGCGACATGCCCAAGATCGGCATTCGCCCTACCATCGACGGTCGGCGACAAGGGGTGAGGGAGTCGCTGGAGGACCAGACGATGGCGCTGGCCAAGGCCGTGGCGACGCTGCTGACGGAGAATCTTCGCCATGCGAATGGCCTGCCGGTCGAATGTGTGATCGCGGATACCTGTATCGGCGGGGTGGCCGAGGCCGCTCAGACCGCCGAGAAGTTTGCCAAGGAGGGCGTGGGAGTATCCATCACGGTGACCCCGTGCTGGTGCTATGGGTCGGAGACGATGGACATGGACCCTCATATCCCCAAGGCGGTGTGGGGGTTCAATGGGACGGAGCGGCCTGGCGCCGTCTATCTGGCCGCCGTCTCCGCGGCCCACAATCAGAAGGGATTGCCCGTCTTCAACATCTACGGGCGAGACGTGCAGGATGCCGGGGACACCACCATCCCGGATGACGTGAAGGAGCGGCTGCTCCAGTTCGCCCGAGCCGGCCTCGCCGTCGCGACCATGCGCGGCAAGTCGTATCTGTCCATGGGCGGCGTCTCCATGGGCATCGCCGGGTCCATCGTGGACCAGGACTTCTTTGAGGCCTACCTGGGCATGCGGGTGGAGACGGTGGACATGACCGAGTTCGTCCGCCGGCTTGAGGAGGGCATCTACGACCCCGAGGAGTTCGAGCGGGCGATCCGATGGGTCCGGGAGAACTGCAAGGAAGGTCGCGACTACAATCCCCCGGACAAGCAGCGCACCCGGGAACAGAAGGATCAGGATTGGGAGACGGTGGTCAAGATGGCCATGATCGCCCGGGATCTCATGGTGGGGAATCCCCGGCTGGCCGATTTGGGCTACGGCGAGGAGGCTCTGGGACATAACGCCATCGTCTCCGGCTTCCAGGGGCAGCGCCAGTGGACGGATCATTTCCCCAATGGCGACTTCCTGGAGGCGATCCTGAACTCCTCGTTCGATTGGAATGGCATCCGTGAGCCCTTCATCGTCGCCACCGAAAACGACTGCCTGAACGGCGTCTCCATGTTGTTCGGCCATCTGCTGACCAACACGGCCCAGGTGTTCGCGGATGTGCGGACGTACTGGAGCCCGGCCGCGGTCAAGCGGGTGACCGGCTACAAGCTGACCGGGCTGGCGGAGGGTGGGATTATCCACCTGATCAACTCGGGCGCCGCGTCGCTGGACGCCACGGGGCTGCAGACTCGGGACGGGCAGCCCGTCATGAAGCCGTATTGGGAGATCACGCCGGAGGAGGTGGCCGCCTGCCTGGATGCGACGACCTGGTATCCGGCCATCACCGAGTACTTCCGTGGCGGTGGTTTCTCCTCCGGCTTCCTGACGAAGGGCGGGATGCCGGTCACCATGTTCCGGATCAACCTGATCAAGGGGCTGGGTCCGGCCCTGCAGATCGCCGAAGGATGGACGGTGGATCTGCCCGATGACGTCCACCACGTGTTGAATGAGCGCACCAATCCCACCTGGCCGACCCACTGGTTCGTTCCCAACCTGACCGGCAGCGGACCCTTCCGCGATGTGTACTCCGTGATGTACAATTGGGGTGCCAATCACTGCGCCCTGAGCTATGGCCACATCGGGGCGGATCTGATCACGCTGGCCTCCATATTGCGCATTCCCGTATATATGCACAACGTGTCGGAGGAGCGGATCTTCCGTCCCAGCGCCTGGGCTGCCTTCGGCGCCATGGATCCTCAGGGGGCTGACTTCCGGGCCTGCGCGGCCTTCGGGCCGCTGTACGGTCGATACTAGTCGGCCGTGACCGCTTCACACCGGTGAAGCGCTTAGGAGCGGGCCGGGTCAGCGATGCGCAGGCCCGGCCCGCTTTTCATTGCCCGCAATTTGGATCATTACGGAGACCAACCGGAGGTGATGACGGTGAGCGCTGACGAGTTCCGTCCTTTGGGTAACCTGATCCGCTGGGAGCATGGGGATGCTCAGCTCGACCTATTCTGCCAGGAGGGGCGCGTGCGCATCCAGTGCCTGGCGCCCGATCTGATCCGGGTGCGCGCCACACCCGAAGCGGACTTCGGCCCGGATGAGTCGTGGGCCGTGGTGCGGCACGAGTGGGCGGGCGCTCCTGTTGAGATCCAGGAGACAGATCACGCCCTTGTCCTATCCACTGAGAAGCTGAGATTGGAGATCGGGAGGGAGCCGTTGAGGCTGCGGTTCTATGATGCCCAGGGGCGTCTGCTGACCGCGGACGAGGAAGCTCGCGGCATGGGATGGGGAGGCGAGGGCCCTGTGGCCTACTTCGCCCTGCCCGATGACGAGCACATCCTGGGCCTGGGCGAGAAGGTGGGCCCTCTGGACAAGCGGGATCACAAGTGGGAGATGTGGAATACCGACGCCCACCCTCGCCATCTTCCCACCACGGATCCGCTGTACGAGTCGTTCCCCATCTATTTGGGGATGCGGCCGGGCCTGGGATACGCCCGTTTCTTTGACAACACATGGCGCAGCCATTTCGACTTCGGCTACAGCGAGCCCGGCGTCTTCCGCTACGACGCGGCCGGCGGCGAGCTGAACTATTACCTCATTTACGGACCAGAGCCGGCCGCGATCCTCGAGCGCTATACGGAGCTGACCGGGCGCATGCCGCTGCCCCCTCGCTGGGCGCTGGGGCACCAGCAGTGTCGCTGGAGCTATTACCCGGAGTCCCGGGTTCGGGAGATCGCCGACGGCCTGCGCAGCCGGGACCTTCCCACGGATGTGATCTACCTGGACATCGACTACATGGATGGCTACCGGGTCTTCACGTGGGACAGGGAGCGATTCCCCGATCCCGCGCGGCTGATCGCGGATCTACGCGAGCAGGGCTTTCGGCTCATCACCATCATCGATCCGGGCGTCAAGGTGGATGAGGAGTATCCCGTCTATCGGGAGGGGATCGAGCGCGGCTACTTCTGTCGCAAGCCGAGCGGGGAGCCGTTCGTGGGGCCGGTCTGGCCGGGCGATTCGGTGTTCCCCGACTTCACCCACCCGGATGTGCGCCGTTGGTGGGGCGATCTGCATCGCTCGCTGGTGGATGTCGGCGTCGCCGGGATATGGGATGATATGAACGAGCCCTCCGTGTTCGGCGGGATCAACTGGACCATGGACGAGGATGTGATCCACTACGACAACGGCCACGGGACGCCCCACAGCAAATCGCACAACGTCTACGGCCTGTTGATGGCCCGGGCCACCCGGGAGGGGTTGGAGCGGCTTCGGCCGGACGAGCGCCCGTTCGTCCTCACCCGGGCGGCCTACGCGGGCGTGCAGCGCTACGCGGCCGTGTGGATGGGGGATAACTCGAGCTGGTGGGAGCACCTGTGGATGGCCATGCCCATGTGCCTGAGCGTGGGGCTGGCGGGACAGCCGTTTGTGGGCGTGGACATCGGCGGCTTCAGCGACGACTGCACGCCGGAGCTATACGCTCGCTGGGTACAATTGGGCGTGTTCACCCCGTTGTGCCGCACCCACAGCGCGCTGGACACCCGGGATCAGGAACCCTGGGCCTTCGGCCCCGAGACGGAACGCATCGCACGCAAGTATCTGGAGCTGCGCTACCGGTTGTTGCCCTACACGTATACGCTCTTCTGGGAGGCATCCCGAACCGGCGCCCCGATCATGCGCCCGCTGGCCTACGCCTATCCGGATGACCCCACGACCTATGAGATCAGCGATCAGTTCCTGTGGGGGGATGCCTTCCTGGTAGCGCCCATCTACCAGGAGAACGTGACCCACCGGGCGGTCTACCTGCCCGCCGGCTGCTGGATCGACTACTGGACGGGAGAGGTGCGCACCGGCCCGACGTGGATCGTGGCGGAGGCGCCACTGGATACCCTGCCGCTCTACGTGCGAGCGGGGAGCATCATCCCCACGGGGCCGGTGATGCAACACACGGACGAGAGGCCGCTCGATCCGCTGACGCTGGATATATATGGAGGGGATGAGGGAAGTTTCATCCTGTACGAGGATGACGGCCTGACGTTGGCCTACCGGGAGGGAGACTGGGCCAAGTTCGGGTATGAGGAGACCGCTGAGGCGGTCACGCTGACGATCGGCGCTCGCCAGGGGAGATACCGCCCTCCGGACCGCCGGGTGATCGTGCGCTTTCACGGCTGGTCGGAGGCCCCCGCCTCGGTGACGCGAGATGGCGACGCTGTGGAGGCATCCTTTGACGCCGCTGGCGGCATCGTCTCGTTGACCTGGGCGGATGATGGGCGCTCACACCGGATCGTGCTACGCCGGACGTCACGCTGAGCGTCAGAAGGCGACCGAGATCTCTGGCCTGAGGCGCTCTCTCGCCCGATGCTGAGAGGAGAGCGCCTCGGCGCCCCCCGATGGGAGGAACACGCGCTCCCACGCTTTCAATATGGGAAAAATCCTTGTCTCCAGGATGAGGCGATGTATAATGAACCAGGTTCATCGCCTTGGAGGCGCGAGGCCGACATAGAATTTCGATCCGATACGGATATGGAATCGATACCACAGGGCATATGAGCGGACGAGAGCCCTTCCTTCGCGCCAGGGGGCTCACGCAATGGTGAGACCCATACTCCAACTGTGGGAGCGCATATGAGCGGATCGTCTGACAGGCAGGCTGTCATCTTCGGCGCGGGGAACGTCGGCCGTGGGTTCCTGGGACACCTGCTTCACGAATCGGGCTATCTGCTGACCTTCGTGGACATCGACCGACGGCTGCTGCAGGCGATCCGTGAGCGTCGGGGATATACGCTGCGGCTCGCGGGCCTCGATCGGGTGCAGGAGATGCACATTGGCCCCGTCCTTGGTATCCACGTCGAGGATCAGGAGGCGGTCTCTCGTGCCGTGGCCGTGGCGGACATCGCCGTCACGGCTGTAGGGGCTCGGGCGTTGCCAGATCTCTCTCGGTCGCTGGCGGCTGGCCTGGCCCGGCGCGCCCGGGAGCGCCCCGATGAGCCGCTGAACATCATCATCTGTGAGAATCTGAAGGGGGCCGACCGTATCCTGCGCGATCTGATCCGCCAGCATCTGCCGGACGAGCTTCATCCATATCTGGACCGGCGCGTCGGTCTGGTGATGAGCGTCATCGCCCGGATGGTCACCCCTCCGCCGCCCGATGAGCAGGCGGCGGATCCGACCTTGATCGTGGCGGAGCCGTACGATCGCCTTCCCGTGGATCGCGAGGGCTTCGTGGGGCCCATCCCCAGGATCGTTGGGCTGGAGCCGCGGGATCGGTTCGCCGCCTGGGTGGATTGGAAGCTATATCTACATAATGCGGGGCACGCGGTGCTCGCCTATCTCGGCTATCGGCGAGGGCACGCGTACGGTTACGAGGCGCTGGAGGATCCCGTGGTGAGGCCGTGGGTTGGCCGTGCTATGCGGGAGTCGGCTCAGGCGCTGGCGGCGGAGTACGCCTTCGACCTCGCCAGGCTGGAGGAGGACGTGCGGGACCTGCTGCGGCGGTTCTCCAATCGCCATCTGGGGGATCCCATCGCCCGGTTGGCTCGTGACCCGCTGCGGAAGCTGGCGCCCGCCGACCGACTGGTGGGGGCAGCCACCCTGTGTGTGCGTCACGGCGTCTCTCCAGACGCGCTGGCCTGGGGCATTGCGGCCGCTTTGATGTACGATGAGCCCTCTGATCCCCAGGCACGAGAGCTGCAGGCTCGCCTGGCGAACGAGGGCCTGGATCGCGTGTTGGCGGACGTGTGCGGCCTGGCCGGCGACGGAGATCTCGCCGAGATAGTGCGTGCTCGATACCGGAGGTTGAAGGCGGGCCAGATGCCCACCCTGCCGGGGTGATCCGATGATCGTGACCGTTACGCTGAATCCGTCCCTGGATAAAACGCTGCGCGTGCCTCGCCTGAGGCGGGGGGAGCTCAACCGAGCGCAGGTGGTTCGATGGGATATCGGGGGGAAGGGGTTCAACGTCTCCCGGGCTCTGCTCGCGTTGGGCATGCCCAGCCTGGCGTTCGGCGTCCTGGCGGGGGGGACCGGTCAGACGCTGGCTCAGGGGTTGATGGCCCTGGGTATTGAGACGGAGTTGGTCTGGATCGAGGGTGAGACACGAGCCAACATCACCTTGCACGAATCCGACGAGGACGTGTATACCAAGATCAACGAGCCCGGCCCGGCCCTCACCGAGGCGGACGTGCAGGAGATCGTCGATCGGGTGCGACAGCGCGTCCGGCCGGACGATCTCTGGATCTTCTGTGGCAGCCTCCCGCCGGGGGCGCCGATCGACTTCTACGGCCGCCTTGTCCGGTTGGTGCAGGAGAATGGCGCGCTGGCGGCCCTGGATACCAGCGGCCCCGCGCTGCAGGAGGGAGCCCGGGCGCGCCCCTTCCTGCTGAAGCCCAACGTGGAGGAAGCGGAGGATCTGCTATCGCGCTCCCTGCCCGGGTGGGATGATCAGGTGGCTGCGGTGCGGGCGCTCCTGGGGAGCGGCGTGAGGCTGATCGCGCTGACCCGGGGAGGGGAGGGCGCTTTCCTGGCTGATGGGACGACCCTGATAGCTGCCGAGCCGCCGACGATCGCCGGCGGCAGCCCCATCGGCGCGGGGGATGCTTTCCTGGCGGGCCTGGCCTACGCCTGGTCCCGGGATGCCGGGCTGGCCGAGATGGCCAGATGGGCGGTGGCGTGCGGCGCGGCCACCGCGGCCCAGGAGGGAACCGGGGTGGGATCCCGGGCCGACGTGGAGGCCCTGTTGCCTGACGTGCGCATTCGCGTTTTGCAGGACGATGCATCATAACCTCTCGACATGAGGAGAAGATCATGGCCAAGAGAACTCGGACCACATCCACGGCGAAACCTGACGAGGCTCTGCAGGATTTGACCCGCGAGCAGGCGCTGGACATGTTGCGACAGATGATCGAGATCCGCCTGTTCGAGCATAAGATGTTCGATCTGTTGAGTCGCGATATCATCCGTGGCGCCTCCCACCTATACGCGGGCCAGGAGGCCGTCGCCGTTGGAGCCATCGCGGCTCTGCGGGACGATGACTATATCACCAGCACGCATCGCGGCCACGGCCATTGCCACGCCCATGGCGACCGCCACGCCAAGACGGTGGAGGAGAAGCAGGAGCACATGAACCGCATGATGGCGGAGATCATGGGCAAGATCACGGGCTACTGCAAAGGCAAGGGTGGCTCCATGCACATCGCCGATGTGGAGCATGGCAACCTGGGAGCCACGGCCATCGTGGGCGGCAACATCCCGGTCGCCACCGGTGCCGGTCTGGCCGTCAAGCTGCGAGGCGAGGAGAAGGTCGTCCTCTGCTTCTTCGGCGAGGGCGCGGTGAACAACGGCGCTTTCCACGAGGCGGTGAACATGGCCGCCATCTGGGATCTGCCCGTGGTCTACGTGTGCGAGAACAACATGTACGCGATGTCAGTCCCCTGGAAGAAGGCCAGCAAGCTGCCGAATGTGGCCGATCGGGTCCAGGCCTACGGGATCCCCGGCGTGGTGGTGGATGGACAGGATGTGGTCGCCATGTATAAGGCCACGCAGAGCGCCGTGGAGCGCGCCCGCCGCGGCGAGGGCCCGACGCTCATCGAGGCCAAGACTTATCGCTACTACGGGCACTCCCGCTCTGACCCCCGACGATACCGGACCAAGGAGGAGGAGCGGGAATGGCGGGAGAAGCGCGATCCGATCCACCTGTTCAAGCAGCGTCTCATCGCCGCCGGCTGGCTCACCGAGGAGGAGTATCAGGAGATGGAGCGGGTGGCTGAGCAGAAGCTGGAGGCCGCCGTGGAGTTTGGCCTGCAATCCCCTGAGCCGCCGCCGGACGAGCTGTATAAGGATGTTTACGTGGACGTCAAGCCCACGCCGGAGGAGATCGAACGGGAGCGGGAGCTGCGAGAGCGGGTTCGGAACTCCCCGGACATGCGACAGATCCCCTATCGGCAGGCGCTGAACGAGGCGCTGCGTGAGGAGATGGATCGCGATCCCAGCGTCTTCCTCATCGGGGAGGATATCGGGCTCTATGGCGGCGCCTACGGCGTGACCCGGGGCCTGTATGAGGACTACGGCGAGGAGCGGGTGATCGACACCCCCATCTCCGAGGCGGCCATCGCCGGGGCATGCGTGGGGGCCGCTATGGTGGGCATGCATCCCGTGGGGGAAATCATGTACGTGGACTTCACGCCGCTGGCCATGGATCAGCTCGCCAATCAAGGGGCCAAGAACCGTTACATGTTCGGCGGCAAGACCATGGTCCCCCTGGTGATGCGCACAGAGGGAGGGGCCGGCCGCGCCATCGGCGGGCAGCACTCTCAGAGCCTGGAGGCGATCTGGACCCACTATCCCGGCATCTATGTGGTCATGCCCGCCACCCCCTACGACGCCAAGGGGCTGCTGAAGGCCGCCATCCGGGATCCGAACCCGGTGATGTTCATCGAGCACAAGATGCTTTACGGGGTCAAGGGGCCGGTGCCGGAGGAGGAGTACGTGATCCCTCTGGGTGTGGCCGACGTCAAGCGCGAGGGGACGGATCTCACCATTGTGACCTACTCTCGCATGGTGCTGCGGGCGCTGGAGGCGGCCGAGATCCTGGCCGAGCAGGGGATCAGCGTGGAGGTCGTGGACCTGCGCACCTTGAAGCCCCTCGATCTGGACACGGTGGTCCAATCCATCAAGAAGACGGGGCGCTTCGTCGGCGTGACCGAGGGCTATCGCACGGGGAGCTTCATCAGCGAGGTGATGGCGCTGGTGAACGAGGCGGCCTTTGACTGGCTCGACGCGCCCATGGTGCGGGTGGCCGCCGCGGATGTGCCCGTGCCGCGAGCGGAGTCGCTGGAGGATCTGGCGATCCCGAACACGCAGGCCATCGTGCGCGGCTGTCTGGAAGTGCTGGGGAAGACGCTCTGAGCATTTGTCTGAAACGAGTGATATGAAGGAACCACCAAGGCGCTGAGCTAGGGGTGTGTCTGAACATTCGCCGGCCAGATGAGGGTGGACATTTCAGGCCAGGGGGAGGCTCTGGTTCATCTTTCCGGAAACCTTCCTGGGCGCCTTGGTGATTCCGTGGTGCGTTTTCTGAGACGCTCTGAGGGGAGGCAACGCGTTATGGCGTCAGAGATCATCGTCCCCAAGATGGGGCAGACGGTTGAGACGGTACGCCTGGTACAGTGGCTGGTCAAGGAGGGGGATGAGGTTCAGCGCGGGGATCCGATCCTGGAGATCGAGACGGACAAGGCGACCTTTGAGGTGGAGGCCCCGGCCTCCGGGGTTCTGCGCGTGATCGAGCATCAGGAGGGCGAGGAGGTGCCCGTGATCACCCGTGTGGGCATCATCGCCGCCCCGGACGAGGATATCAGCGCCCTGCTCAGCCGGGCGGGCGAACCTGTCGCGGAGGAGGCGCCCGCCGCGCGCGAGGAGCCGGCCGTTCGCGGCGGCGATGGCGCTCAGGCGGCTGCCCCGCGTGCCGCCGAGGGGCGCATTTTCGCCTCCCC
>JAADGJ010000023.1 GCA_013152435.1 Chloroflexota bacterium
CCCCCCGAGGCACTGCAATACCTGGAGCAGATGCGCACCGATCGGGAGCTGCTGCTTCGGGCGTTGGCTTCCACGATGCCCGGCCGGGCCCCGGACATCTTCTTCCAGTCGCTGGTGGACGACGCCCAAGGCCAGTCGCCGGCGGCCTTCACCGGGCCCGCCCTGGCGCTGGAACGATGGCAGGCGATCCACCGTCTGAAGGACCTCCACCTGCCCGTCCTCCTCATCTGGGGAGAACAGGACATCATCGTCGAGCGACAGGCGATCACGGAGACGCTCCTGGCCATCCCCGGCGCCAACCAGCTGGAAGTGCTACGCGGCGTGGGACACTCCCCCCACGTAGAGGCCCCGGAGACGTTCGTCCGGACGCTGATGGACTTCATCACCGAGGACTACGACGCGTACATGAATCCCCACACAGGGACGGAGTGACGAAGACGGGCCGGACCCAGAGATGACGGCGTGGGAGGAGCAAGTGCGAATCCGGATGGCGTACGGCAGGCAAGGCATTTCCATCACCGTCCCCGATGACGCCCGGGTGATCGCCCCCAGAGCCGCTCAGCCCCTGCCCGATCCCCGGGCAGCCTTCCACGCGGCCCTAGAGGGGCCCATTCGAACGCCGCCCTTGCGTGAGATCATACGATCCGATCACCGGGTGTGCATCGTCATCCCCGACGGCACGCGGGCCTGTCCCAGCCACCTGCTGATCCCATGGCTCCTGGAAGCGTTGCATCACGTCCCAGATGAACATATCACCATCCTGAACGGGACGGGCACTCATCGTCCCAACACACCCCAGGAGCTGGAGGCCATGCTGGGCCGGGAGGTGCTCGAACGGGTTCAGGTGGTCAATCACTCGGCGACCGACCGAGCAGCACTGAAGCGCGTGGGCAGGCTGCGATCGGGCGTGGACGTATGGCTGAATCGACGATGGGTGGAGGCCGACCGGCGCATCGTGATCGGATTCATCGAGCCGCACTTCTTCGCCGGCTTCTCCGGGGGCGCCAAGGGGATCTGCCCAGGCGTGGCCGGCCTGGAGACCATCCTGCACCTCCACGGCGCGCCGCTGATCGCCCATCCGGCGGCCACCTGGGCCGAGATGGACCGCAACCCCATCCAGCAGGGCATCCAGGAGGCCGTCGCCATGGCCCCGCCGCACTTCATGATCAACGTCACCCTGACCCCAGAACAGGAGATCACCGGCATCTACGCCGGGCACTATATCCACGCCCACCGGGAGGGCTGCCGGGAGGTGGCCAACACGGCGACTCAGCCCGTCCCCCACCCGTTCGACATCGTGATCACCAGCAACAGCGGGTACCCGCTGGACCAAAACCTCTACCAGACCGTAAAGGGGATGAGCGCGGCGGCACGCATCGTGCGCCAGGGCGGGGCCATCCTGGTCACGTCCGAATGCTCGGATGGGATCCCGGAGCACGGCCCCTACGCCCGACTGCTGCGCATGCGGGAGACCCCGGCCGAGTTGCTGGAGATGATCATGAGCCCGGGGTTTCAGATGCAGGACCAGTGGCAGGTCCAGATTCAGGCGCAAATCCAGCGGAAAGCGGATGTCTATCTATACTCCTCACTGCCGGACGCGCAGGTGCGCTCCCTGGGCCTCACGCCCGTCGCGGATCCATCGGCTGCCCTGTCGGATCTGATCTCGCGCTACGGCGGCCGGGTGGCCGTGCTCCCCGAGGGACCGCTTACGATCCCCTACCTCCACCCCAACGGTGAGGACGAAAAATAGCCGCCCCACGATCGGGCGGCTATTGGGAATCTGCCTTCTCCGGTGGCTCCCACGCCACCGCAGGCGAAGAAATCTATTTCCAGCCCTTCACCTGCCTCGTGGGGCCGAAGGCCACCGGCCAAAGCCCCAACCAGGCAGGTAAAAGGCGAGGAAAAGAGTTTTCCTGCGGAGGGGCTTCCCCTCCGCACCTCCCCTTTCAACGGACTCTCATGACCCGGCTTCCGGCGGCTCCTCCTCGGGCGGAGGAGAAGTCGACGATGATGCGGCCTCCGGCGGAGGTGGCGGCTGCGGCTCCCCTTCCGGCGGTGGAGCAGGCGGCCCCGCCCCTTCCTCCGACGGCGGAGGCGGAGCGACCGGTTGCCGCGCTACGTATGCCCGTGTCCCCCCACGGGTGAGGATCACGGCGCCCAACCCCAGGCTGGCCCCGAGCATGAAGAGCAGAGCTCCCAGACACGGCAGACGGGAAATCAGCGAGATGAGCGACACGCCGATCACGGAGGCCAACAGCGGATTCGGATCCTCCACGTCCAAAGCCCGCAACAGACGATCGCCCAGGATCCATCCCAACGCGATCCAGCCCCAAAGCATGGCCAGCATCAGGGAGAGGGTCAGCAGGATGGCGATGGGCAACAGGCAGATGGTAACGGCAAGGAAGCCCACCAGGCCGAACACCAGGATCAACGTGATCACGCCGACGATCAGGGAAAGACCGGGCGAGACCAGCATCGCATCTTCCACCCGGCGGGTCGCCTCAGGGGCAATGGATACAACGGCCACCGCCAACGCCCCCATCAGAGCCGCCAGCAACAGGGCACTCAGCAGACGCAGGAACGCCTGGACCAGTAACTCCGCCCCAGACGTTCGCATCGAGATCCGGGGGATCTCAGGGATCGTGATCCCAGGCCACCCGAAGGACCTGGGCCCTCCCCAGGCGAACCCGGTGACCATCTCACCGGTCACCACCGCCCCCTCATCCCGGCTGACGCTGCCCCCCAGCACCGCCACATCCCCGTCCACATACGCCGTGCTCAACAAGGAGAGGTTCCCCCCCAGCACGGCGATGTCGCCGTCCACCCGACCGGCAATCCGCAAGCTTCCACCGGCGATCACAATGTCGCCCTCGACCTGGGATTCCTCCTCCAAAGTCACCGCTCCCCCGAAGACCGCCAGGTCGCCCTTGAGCCGATGGCCCGCCGGCAGCGTATACGACTGGCCGAAGATGACCCGATTCCCCGTCTCCGTCTGGGCCTGAACGGGAGCGGGCAGGAGCCATATCCCAATGATCAACAGGAGCACCCACACCCAACGCTCTCGCCGCATAGCATCCTCCTCCCACCAACGGATCTCATACACCCCCATCTCTACGCCTTTCACGCGGTCGACCGATCCGCCTCCGGTCGCACACGCTGGACCATGTGGAGCCACAGAATGGCCAGACCGAACATGATGGACACATATCCCACCATCAACGGCTGAACGGAGGGATCGGTCAGGCTCTCCCATATCAACCGAATGACCTGCAGAAGCACCGAGAACGTGGAGACGGTCGTGATGAGGAAGCGCATCAGCCAGAACAGCGCTGGCGGGTTGCCGAGCAGCCACCAGATGATCACAGCGGCAACCGCCAGGAGCAACGCCGACCAGAGGGCGATGGATCCCAACAGCATCAGCAGGCCACCGATGGCGCCTCGGCGCCGCAGCTCGTGCGCCCGCAGCCGGGCCTCCACGCGCGCGGGGAATCCAGGCGACGGCGCCACCATGGGAGCGGCCCGCAACCCCTCGTCCACCCGCACCCACGTCTCCCACAGAGCGCGACACTCCGGGCAAACGGACAGATGTCGATGGAGCTCCCGTTCCTCCTCCGGCGTCAGCATCCCGTCCAACGCCATCGACATCCAAAGCGTATAATCCGCATGTTCCATGCTCATAACCTCACGAATGTCCACCTGAGACAGCCGCCCTCTCCATCACCTGCGGGTTCGCCCGCAGATGTTCGGCCAGCTGCAGCCGGGCCCGATGCAGTCGAGTCTTCACCGCGGCCTCGGTGATCCCCATCACCTCGGCGATCTCCTTGTAGGAGAGATCGTGCCAGTATCGCAGGACGATCGGCGCCCGATACATCGGGTCCAACACGTCCAGCATAGCCCGGATCTCCTCGCGGCGCTCCGACTCCAGCGCCACCTCCTCCGGAGATCTCTCGACAACCCGGGCCTGCAAAGCTCGGCGGACAGGTTCCTCGTCCGCGGAGAGCCAGATGAAACGCCGCCGCCGCAGACGATCGATGCAATGGTGCGACGCGATGGAGAGGATCCACGTCGAGAACTTGTGCTCGGGGCGATACGTATGCAGACGCGTATACGCACGTAGGAAGGTCTCCTGTGCGGCGTCCTCCGCCTCCTCGGCATCGCCCAGCATGCGATAGGCCAAATTGTAGACAGGGGTCTGGTACGCCTCCACCAGGCGGCCAAACGCCGCGCGATCCCCCGCCCGGGCCTGTCGGATCCAGGCCAGCTCCTGTTCGTTCACCTGGCACATCCCGTATCCTCATCATTGCGCCGCATCCATTCTACCATACGGATGAGGCCGGATCGGGGTTTCACCTTGACTTTTCCCCGGCGCAGCGGTATGCTCTCCCCATCCAACCGACCATCGGGGGACAGACGGTGGACCGCAAAGTGTACATCGCGATCGAAGGCCCCATCGGCGTGGGCAAAACGACGCTGGCTCGCATCCTCGGTGACGCCTTCGGGGCCGAAGTGCTCCTGGAGGTCTTCGAGGAGAACCCGTTCCTCAGCGATTTCTACAAGGACCGTGAACGCTACGCCTTCCAGACCCAGATCTTCTTCCTGCTCAGCCGATATCGGCAGCAGAGCCGCGTGGTACCGGATACCCTGGCCCGCGGCTCCCTGGTCAGCGACTACCTGTTCGCCAAGGACTGGCTGTTCGCCCATCTGAACCTGCACAACGACGAGTTGGCGGTCTACGAGCAGCTCTACGACGCGCTGAGCGAGCACATCCCGACGCCGGATCTGGTGGTGTACCTGCGGGCCAGCACGGACGTGCTGATGCATCGGATCGCCCTGCGCGACCGCCCATACGAGCGCGACATGTCGCGAGACTACATCGAGGATGTGCGCCAGGCCTACGAGCGCTTCTTCAGCTCCTACGGCGAGGCCCCTCTTCTGGCCATCGATACCGATCACCTGGACTTCGTGCGCAACCCCCAGGACCGGGCGGAGATCATCGGCCGGATCCGGACGACGCTGGACGAGGGCACCTTCCAGCCGCCGCTCCCGGACATGCCCTCCTCGCTCCCCATCGCGGGGCCGCCCGTCCTGGCCGAGGGACGACGCCGGCTAGGCGACTTCCAGCAGTTCCACCACGCGCTGGACCGGGAGAAGGGCTTCGTCTCCGACCTCTACCTGAACTTCATATGCCTGACGGAGGAGGTGGGCGAGATCGGCCGGGAGCTGAAGCTCATCTGGATCGAGGAGCAAGCCCGGCTGCAAAAGGTCGGCAACCGCCGCCAGGCTCAGGACGAGGCGCTCCAGGCCCGGCTATCCCACCTCAAGGAGGAGCTGGCCGACGTGCTCGCCTTCCTGCTGAAGATCGCCAACTCCGCTGGCATCGACCTGGAAGCGGCCTACGTGGAGAAGATGGGCAAGAACTGGCAGCGCTCCTGGTCGCACTCCCGACCGCCGACGGGAGATGGGTCGTGAACACGTACTTCGTGACCGTGGCCGGCAACATCGGCGCGGGGAAGACCGCCCTCACCCGTCTGCTCAGCGAGCGGCTGGGCTGGGAGCCCTTCTTCGAGGCCGTCTCGGACAACCCCTATCTGGCCGACTTCTACCGGGACATGCGGGCATGGGCGTTCCACTCCCAGATCTTCTTCCTCTCCCGGCGGCTGCGGCACCTGCGGCAGCTCCTCTCTCATCCCAGCTCCGTGATCCAGGACCGCAGCGTGTACGAGGACGCCGAGATCTTCGCCCGGAACCTCTACATGCAGGGGCACATGAGCGAGCGCGACTGGAACACGTATCGCGAGCTCTACGAGGCGATGATCTCCTTCCTACCCCCGCCCGATCTGGTGATCTACCTGCGCGCCTCGGTGCCGACCCTGCTGGAGCGCATCGCCCGCCGAGGCCGGGACTTCGAGCGCTCCATCCCGGAGGATTACCTGACCCGGCTGAACGCGCTGTACGAGGCGTGGATTCGGGACTTCCGGCTGTGCCCGGTGCTCACCATCCCGGCCGATCATCTGGACTTCGTCCACACGCCCGCCCACCTGGACCTCATCATCGAGCGGATCCAGGACCGCCTGAGCGGCCGCGAGGAGGTCGTGCTGCCGCCCTGACTCCAGCAGCGATCCGTCTCGGTCGCCCCTCACCGGCTAGAACGTCACATGGGAGATCTCCCCGGTCTCCGTGTCGTACAATCCGAACGTCGGCGTCCCCCAACGGCCCATGACCTCGCCCGGGTTGGCAAGCAGCGTGCGCCCCACCCGCTCGGCGTGGCGCTGATGGTCATGGCCGTACAGCACGAGATCGAGCGCGCCAGCCTGCGCGATCCGCCGCGCAGGCTCCGGATAATGGATCACGGCGATCTGCCGCCCGCCTAACTCCAGCTCGGCGTAGATCCCATGCAACGTCACCCGGTCGCCATACTGGCCCGCCACCCGGGACAACAGCAGCGGGTCGCCGTCGTTGTTGCCGAAGACCACGTGGATCGGCCCCTCGAAGCCGTCCGCGATCTGCTTCAGGCTGAAAGGGGCGCAAAAGTCGCCGCAGCAAATGAGCGCCTCCGCGCCCGCCTCGGCGATGCCCTTCAGCGCCTTTTCCAGATTCCAGATGTTATCATGGATGTCCGAAACCGCTGCGATGCGCATCGTCCCCTCCTGATCTCTTGAGTTCTCAACGCATCGATTGTAGCACAGAAGGACCTCCCCTCCCAACCGCTCCCTCAAGAGGAAGACCTCTCCTGAGGAGCCTTGCCCCCAAAAGCCTCCCAAGATTTTGAGCCGTCCCCGTTCCACCGACGTTTGCCACACCCAACGGGCTCTGGTACAATCGCGGTCGCGCAGCACCGATGGAGTTAGGAAAGCGCATGGGCAGCTACAAGAGTAGATACTCGTAGGGTTGCGCCCCACATTGCTCATTCCAAACATACCCTTTGCGTTATGGGAAGCCTAAGCGGTAGAGCAGATATGGAAATCTGCCTATTCGCATCAACTGAACAGCATGGGCGAGGCCCCCGTCTGTCGCTTTTTCCCTCCACAGGCGGTCGCACCTGACAGGGGAGGTGCGGAGGGAAGCCCCTCCGAGCCACCCCAAAGATGCAGGGCCACGCTTCCGTATCGCTTAACTTGATACCAATGGGCAGATATGGAAATCCGCCCACCGCTGGATGGCTATGGAAAGCTGCCTCCCATGGTGATATCGATCACCTGGGAGAAAAGAAGCCTTTCCTTTTCACATGGATGCGCACGGGGCACAGCGATGCCGTGCTCCTAATCATAGATGGCGCAGAACCGATCCATGACTCGCGAAAGCCCACACGTACAAGGAGCTGCCAATGAAGGGTGAGCTGTTCCTCCCCAACAAGGACAAACCGGAGGCGATCCTGGACTGCCAGATCGCCGAGTATCGCGAACCCGGCGATCCCGACCACAGCGTCCGCATCGTGTACACGTACGAGAAACGCCCCAAGCCGGGGCTGGAGCTCTACAAGGACGTCCCCTTGCGCCTGCGGCTGGATGACGGGCGAGAGACCTCGGTCATCCTGCAACACGAGGCGACCACCCCGGACGGCCGAATCACCGGGGTGCTGCGCGTGGTCGGGGAGTGGAGCTGATCCATATCCCCGGACGAAGGGCAGAGAGCATGAGAGAGGGGCTGACGTTTGACGATGTGCTGTTGGTGCCGAAGCGGTCGGCGGTGGCCTCCCGGCAGGATGTCAGCACGGCCACCCGGCTGACTCGACACATCACGCTTCACATCCCCATCGTCAGCGCCAACATGGACACCGTCACCGAATCCGCCATGGCCATCGCGATGGCGCGAGAGGGCGGCATCGGGATCATCCACCGGTTCATGTCGCCCCAGCGCCAGGCGGCGGAGGTCGCCCGCGTCAAGCGGGGCGAAAGTTATGTGGTGGAGCAGCCGCTGACGCTGCCCCCGACGGCCACGCTCCGCCAGGCCCAGGAGCTGATGACCCGCGAGGACATCGGCGGCATCCTCATTGTGGACGAGGCCCACAAGCTGTTGGGCATTCTGACCACTCGCGACATCCTCTTCGCCGAGGATTTGGAGCAACGGGTGACCTCCTCCATGACCCCCCGGGAACGGCTGATCACGGCGCCGGTGGGGACCAGCATCGAGGAGGCCAAGCGCATCCTGCGGCGACACCGAATCGAGAAGCTCCCCTTGCTCAACGAGGACGGCACGGTCCACGGGCTGATCACCAGCAAGGATATCGTCAAGCGGGAGAAATACCCCCACGCGACCCGAGATGACAAGGGCCGACTGCGGGTGGGGGCCGCCATCGGCGTGCGGCCCGGCTTCCTGGAGCGCGCCCAGCTCCTGCTGGAGGCGGGAGCCGACCTGCTGGTCATCGACATCGCCCACGGGCACTCCGACAACGCCATCCACGCCGTGCGCGCTATCCGTCGGGAGTTCGGCGATGTCGAGCTGGTGGCGGGGAACGTGGCCACGGCCCAGGGCGTACGGGATCTGATCGCCGAGGGCGTGGATGCGGTGAAGGTCGGCATCGGCCCCGGCTCGATCTGCATCACACGGCTGGTCACAGGCTTCGGCGTGCCACAACTGTCGGCCATCCTGGAATGCGCCCAGGCCGCCCGAGACACCGGCATTCCCATCATCGCCGACGGCGGCATCCGCAACTCGGGCGACCTGACCAAGGCGCTGGCGGCAGGCGCATCGTCGGTGATGGTGGGCAGCCTGCTGGCGGGGACCACGGAGAGCCCGGGCATCATCGTCATCCGCGGCGGCCGCCGCTACAAGGTCGTGCGGGGGATGGCCTCGCTGGGCGCCGCCTTCAGCCGACAGCGGGGCGAGGGCGAGTACGCCGAGACCGGCGAGGAGATCGACTGGGAGAAGGTGGTGCCGGAGGGTGTGGAGGCCACGGTGCCCTATCGAGGCCCGGTGAGCGAGGTGCTGGCGCAACTGGTGGGAGGCCTGCGCTCCGGACTGAGCTACGCTGGGGCGTTCTCCATTGAGGAGCTACAGGCCAACGCGGAGTTCCTCCGCATCACCCCGGCCGGCCAGCGAGAGTCGGGGCCCCACGACGTGGAGCCGATCTGATGGCAACCCCCAACCGCTACCCGATCCCCGCCGGGCGCACCCGGGTGGAGGAGGTGATCCGCCGCTCCCGCTTCATCACCACAGCCGACTACACGCCCACCGTGGAGGCCGCCCAGCAATTCATCCAGGAGATCCGATCGGAGTTCGCCGACGCGAGCCACAACTGCTGGGCGTACCTGGTGGGCCCGCCGGGAAGCACCGCCCACGTCGGCATGAGCGACGACGGGGAGCCCTCGGGTACGGCGGGTCGCCCCATGCTGGCCGTGCTCCAGGGCAGCGGCGTGGGGGACATCACGGTGGTCGTCACCCGCTACTTCGGCGGCACCAAGCTGGGCACGGGAGGGCTGGTGCGAGCGTACGCCGGCGGCGTGAAGGCCGTGCTGGAGGCGCTGCCCCTGACCGAGAAGGTGGAACGATCCACCGTGCGGATCGAGATCCCATACGTGCTCTTCGAGCCGTTGCAGCGCGTCCTGCCCGAATACGAGGCCGAGATCACGGACCAACAGTTCGCCGAGGCGGTGACGCTGGAGATCCGGCTTCCCGTGGAGCACGTCGAGCGTTTCACCGCTCGGGTGCAGGATATGTCCCGCGGCCGGGCGACATACGTCGTGGGGACGTGATCCTCACCCCAGGCCACCCGCAAAGCCGAGAGAAGACGCCAACCATGATCCCCCTCTACCGTGCAGGCTGGCAATTGACCAAAGTCCGTGGCGTGATGATCTTCTCGCTCATCTGCGCCGTGATCAGCCTGCGAGTGGGATGGCACCTGGCCCACACCTATGGGCTAAACCCGGCGGACGGGGGCGTCCTGGCCCCCCTGGGGGTTCGGCTGGCATGGGGGATCGGCGTCGCCCTGCTGGGGGTTGGGTTCGCCGCCGGGATGTGGCTGTACGGGAAGTGTTACGTCGCCCAGGTGGACCTGGACGAGGTGGACGGCAGGCTCCACGTCTACACCGTGCGTTTCTTCGGACTACAGAAGCATGTGCTGGACCCCTCGGACGTTCGGAGCCGTCGAGATCACCTGGGATACTGGCTGCCCAGGGGCATCGTCACCCCCTGGCGCTCCGTCTGGGTCCGTGGAAGACGTCTTCCCCTCCTGATCGACGGGCAGGGCACGTTTCTGAATCGGGACCGGATGGATAGGCTGTTATAAGGCAGGGGCAAATCAAGAAGACAAGCCTCGAACAATGGGGCTCATATCGGCGGTCCTCACGTCGCAGCAGGCTGGGCTCCCATGCCCAGCCTGTGTTGGATTATCCAGGTGTTTCTTGTCGATTTACCTCCAAGGAGCGAACCCACACAAATTCGCCTCGGTCCGGGGACCGAGGCGAACACAGAAGCGCAACCGAGACGGAACCGCTATCCCTCGACCGCCTCGATCACCACCTCCTCGCCGTCCCGCACGGCCTTGAACACGGTGGGATCGCCCAGCACCCGGCCGAAGACGTTCACCGGGCTGGCCGGCCGGATCTCATCCCCCACGCTGGCCGGCGTGCGGCCGAAGAAGATGCAGAACGCGTTCCCGGGCGGCCAATAGCCCAGGTCCCCCATCTCCACCACCTCTTGAGCGTCCTCCGCTTCCACGTATACCGGGATGCCGAAGTAGATCTCATCCCCCCAGGTGTTGGCCCAGGCCTTCAGCGGCAGCGCCTTCCAGATGGCATCGGCCGTCGCCGAATCGTTCAGCTCCGCCTCCGCCGACACGTTTCCCGCCGTAATCCGGATCCGACGCATGGCCCTCACTCCTATCGCTCGTACACTTCCGGATTGACGCAATTGGGCAGCCGCTCGCCACGCAAACCCGCCAGCAGATTCTCCGCCGCCATGCGCGCCATCAGCCCGCGCGTGGCCACGCTGGCCGAGGCGATGTGCGGCACGATGACGCAATTGGGGAACTTCAACAGCGGGCTATCCATGTTGATGGGCTCCGGCTCCGTCACGTCCAGCCCCGCCCCGGCGATCTTCCCCTGCTCCAGCGCCTCCGCCAGCGCCTCCGGGTCCACGATGGGGCCGCGCGCCGTGTTGATCAGGATGGCCGTCGGCTTCATCTTCGCGAAGGCCTCCCGATCGAGCAGATGATACGTGCTCTCGTTCAGGTTCGTGTGGATCGTGACGAAATCGGACTCCCGGAGCAGCGTGTCCATATCCGCATACTGCACGCCCATGCTCTCTTCCAAGTCCTCGCGCCGATAGATGTCGTAGTAGAGGACCTTCATGTCAAACCCTTTGGCCCGGCGAGCCATCGCCTGGCCGATGCGCCCGAAGCCGATGATCCCCAGCGTGGCGCCATGCACATCCTGCCCCAACAGCAGCCGCGGGCCCCATGTCTTCCACTTGCCCGCCCGCACGTAGTCCACGCCTTCCACCACGCGGCGGGCCACCGCCATCAGCAGGGTGAACGCGAAGTCGGCTGTGGTATCGGTCAGGACGCCTGGAGTGTTCCCCACGGGGATCCCTCGCTCGGTGGCCGCCTTCACGTCGATGTTGTCATACCCCACCGCGTAGTTGCTGATGACCTTCAGCGTGCCCGCTGTGTCCATCAGCTCCGCGTCCACCTTATCCGTCAAAAGGCAGAGGAGCCCATCCTTGCCCTTGACCTTCTCCAGCAACACCTCTCGTGGCGGGGGCAACTCGCCCTCCCACACCTCCGCGTCGCACGCCTCCAGGACCATGTTCAGGCCCTCCTCCGGGATCAAGCGCGTCACATACACCTTGGGTTTCGCCATGATGTCTTCCTCCCCTTTCATCCCTGGACTTTGAACAAAGACCACCGGTACCGCTACTCATGTGCTGCAAGCAGCAGCATCCAATATGTGACTATGTGACAGATCAAGGGTGATCTCTCCAAAGTCCAATCGTCAAGCCCAATGAGAGTATAGCGTCAGACGGTTGGTGACCACAAGGGTGAGGTATCCTCGCCCCCTTCCCTCCGCCGTCGGTCTGCCTGATCCCAGCCAGCGCCCGGTCCGGGGACCGGGGATAGCGGGCCAGGGAAATTGTTCGCTGGAGAGGCAAGCCCCCTTAGACCTCCCCGGCGCAGAGGCGATAGACCTGCCCGCCAGGCGCACGAGCCGCGCCGCCTACATGGCGTCGGCCCGGGCGTTCCGCATCTCCCATATCCGTGATCGCAGCTGCACGATCTCCTGCTGCAAGCCAGGCTCATCGCCCAGGCGCGCCAGCCGGTGCTTCCGAAGGGCCAACTCCGCCAACAGCTGGTAATACTCTCGCGAGGTGGGCGCACGCTCGGGGTCCCGCCTGCGCGCCGAGGCAGGGATACGTCCCCACCCTCGGGCGGAAACCGCAGCCCGCCGATCGGACTCTGGGATCCCCTCATCAGCCAGATACTCCCAGATCCACCGCCGCTCCTGCCGCCGCGCCAGCACGATGATGGCCACGACGATCCAAACCCCTCCCCAATCGGCGAGAAGGCTGACCCCCACGCTGAGGCAGTTCAGCTCCGCCAACGCCGCCCCCACATTGTGCACGAAATGGAAGCCGATGGCCCCCATCAAGGCGAGCACCGGGATCGTCCAGCGAGCCCATCGACGCCGCGTTGTCCGGGCCACGCCCAGGCCGATCCCCACGATGCTGGTGAAGAAGGCGTGATTGAAGCCGAAGACCACCGATCGCAGGAACACCACCAGCACCCACACGCCCCAGCCCTTCTCCTGGAGGACGGAGACGAAGTAGAACACGTTCTCCGTCATGGCGAAGCCGAACCCCACCAGGGCGCCATACACGATGCCGTCCAGCACGCCGTCGAACTCCTGGCGCGCCCACAGGAACAAGCCCAGCAAGGCCAGGGCCTTCACGGGCTCCTCGACCAGCGGGGCGATGATGCCGGAGGATATGACGTTCCGCGCGATATCGGAGCGCAGCGCGCTCAACGGCACATGCAGGACCAGCTCGACGATCAGGGAGAGCAGGATGGCAGGGACGGCCCCCCACAGGAACGCGGCCGCCAGCAGGCGCAACGGCTCCCGCTCGTACCGATCACACCACCAGACGAGCCACGTGTATAGGGCGGTGGGCACCGCCGCGGCCACGATCGAGAGCGCCACCCCGACGATCATGATAATACCAGACGCTCACGCAGCTCATTGCGCCAGCGGGCGTAGACGCTGTACGCGTGCACGCCCGGCCCGCTGAGCCGTCCCACGACGCGAGCCTCCGCCAGGCTGCGTCGGAACCCCTCCGCGTCGTGGAAGGGGGGAAGCTCCAGTCCCGCCCGGCCCACCTCGACGGCGGCGTGGGCATCGCTGCCCGCCGTACCGGGCAGGCCATGCTCGCGAGCCACCCTCTCCGCCATCCAGTTGTCGGCGGGCCACAGGCAGCGACTGTTGAACACCTCCACGGCATCCACGTGAGGAAGGATCTCCAACAACACCTCGCGACCGACGGCGGAGCCGCGCCGATAGCGATCCAACGGGTGGGACACGCTGATCACCGCCCCCTGCTCCCGCAGCCAGCGCAGCGCCTCCTCCATCGGAATACCGCGCGGGATCTCCTCCCGCACGAAGTAGGCCAGCAGCTCCCCGCGATCCGTCTTGATCTCCTCGCCGACGATGATGAGATCCGGGGCCAGCCGCTGCGCCTCCAGGGCGCCGGCGATCGTGTTATGATCCGTGATCGCCAGCCGATCCAACCCCCGCCGCCGGGCGGCGGCGATCACCATCTCCGGCGAGGAGAGGCCGTCCCGGGAGAACCAGGTATGGCAATGGAGGTCAACCCGCCATCGTCGCGCCATCGACACACCTTTCCGTTCTATGCGTTATCCTTGGGGCCGCGACGCAGCAGCTTCCCCGCCAGGACGAGCAGTCCGAAAAGCCCGGCGGTGGCGACCAGGGTGGTGCGTGGCTCGACGCCCGGCATCACCACCGAACCGTCACCGTAGCTCTGGAAGAGGCGTCCCCACTTGGTGTCCAAGGCCGCCTGGACCCGCTTCCGCCCCACAAAGGGATACCAGTACACATTGTGATAGAAGTTGGACGCGAAGTAGCTCCACGGCACCAGCGGGCTGCGCAACAACAGTCCCTCGAACGGCTTGAGCGGGCCGTGGTAGATCATCTTCTGTCCACGGCTGGCAAAGGTGTCCTCCTGCACGAACCCCCAGCTCTCCTCGGCGACCTCCGGATCGCCCACCACCTCGATCTCCCGCGGATCCCCCACGCCCAGCCCCATCTCATGGGCGATGCGGATGAAGGGGATATCCATCGGGTTGAAGCCCTGAATCTTGGCGGAGATGGCGTCGATGGCCACCTGGTCGGCCGAGGCGAGGATCACATCCTTCTCGTGCCAGCGCATGGCTCGCGGCCCCGGGCCATCCCCGGCGAAAGTGCCGTCCATCACGGCGAACAGCCCGGTGTGGATCTCCTGCTGGATCGTCAGCAGGTCCACCAACGTCTCGTGGATCTGGGCATGGGTCCAGTGGCGCTTCTCCGTCAGCAACCCGCCGAACGCGTTCTTCATGGCGCCGGTGATGGTGGTGAAGACGTGGGTCTTGACCGTGGGCAGCTGGATGATGTTCCGGCCGATGAACATCTCCGGGATCAGGATCCCCTCCGGGTAGATCCGATCCAGGACCAGCATGGGCGCCTTGGGCTCGTAGCGCACCCATTTGATCTCCGGCTCATACAGGTGCACGTTGCGCACGCCGTACGCATCGACGACGTCCTTGTGCTTGTTGTTGCGCTCGCCCACGTACGCATCCACCACCACGGTGCGGTTGTGCGCGCCGATCAGGTTCTGATACCCCGCGTCCTGCAAAGCACGGATCACGCCCTCCAACTGCCAAGGCGTGGTCGAGCAGGCGGGATACCACGTCTGCCAGGAGATGTTGATCTTCAGGATCGTGTCCTTGTCCTTGGGCAACGCCTCCTCAAAGCCGGCCAGCTCCATCAGCCGGGCATAATCCTCCAACACCGTCTCGGGTCGGGTGCGCAAGATGGCAACCTTCCCTCGACCGGGGAAGTCCTTGGGAATCATCGCTTAACCTCCGATCTGGACAGCCTCTCGGACATCCGGTCGCGCCCCCTGATCCGGTCAGGGCCAGGGGACGCCAGGCATGTCCGGGAGCCGGATTCCCGGCTCCATGGACCTCCAGTGTCTATTCACATGTCGGTCACACGCGGATCATGACCAGCATCATTTTGAAGCGCTCCACGGCCTGCAGCGCGTGGGGCTCATTCGCGGGCATGATGACCATCTCCCCGGCCTTGACGCGCATGGTCTCACCGGAGATCATGATGTCCGCTTCGCCGTCCAGGATGTACGCCAGGGCATCAAACGGCGTAGTATGCTCGCTGAGCCCCTCGCCGCGATCAAAAGCAAACAGGGTCACATTCCCCGTCTGAGCGTCCATGATGGTCCGGCTCACGATCGCGCCTTCCTGATAGTCCAACAGATCAGCCGGATTGACCACTCGTCCCTTCAAGGATTCGCCACCTGCTCGTTCGTTTGCACTCATCGTGATCCCCTTCCTTGTTTTCTAACATTGCTGTAGGGAAATCCTGCTGAGAGTATAGCGCAAGTCCACAGGGATGTCCAACACATTCGCCATA
>JAADGJ010000024.1 GCA_013152435.1 Chloroflexota bacterium
GGTAAGCCTGGCGCAGCCAGTTCTCGATATACGGGTAGTGATAACTGTCCGTGGTGTGCAGGTGGCCGTTATCGTCCCGATATGCCACGCGATACAGGCGCACCTTGAGCGGCGGCGTGTCCTCGAAGTGGAGCACACCCGTTCGGGCCACGTTGTTGCCGTCGTTTGATTCGGCCAGAGCATCATCGTAGTTGACCTCGGCCTCGAGGACCTGGGTTCCGGCGATCAGATCCTCGTCGACCCAGCTATCGGGCAACTCGAAGTAGAAGCTATCGTTGAGATCGGCCCGATCCGGGTTGGGAACGATCGTGATCGTGCCGCCCGAGTTGCTGGGAGCCAGTCCGGGCTCCAGACGTCGGCCGTCGGCCCATCGCCACAGCCGGGCGGTGACGCCGGAGATATTGCCATGATCGCTGTGGACATGGAACCGCACGTAGGTGCGCTTACCCTTGATGAGCACGACGGAGTTGTTCAGGTCCTGGACGCCCTGGGTGACCTCCAACGCATCGGCGATCAGGTCCGGCGGATTCCACACGTTCCCAGAAGATGTCGCCTGAGCCCGGCCGGCGTTGTCCGCGTCGGCGTAGGCTTTGTTCGTGACGATGCTGTTATGCGCGATGTCATCCGGGAAGTGCACCGTCAGATGATAGGTCCGCGACTCGCCGGGGTTCAGGGTTGGGATCGTCGGCCACGTTACCTTGTGGGTAGATGAGTCGTAACTCCCGTTGTGGTCGGCCGAGACGAAGGGGGCTGGCAGGTCCTCGTCCCACACGACGACGTTGTACGCCGGCCCCTCGCCTTCATTGCTGACGGTGATCTCGTAGGTGAAATCCTCGCCGCCGCGAGGGGGTAGGCTCATCGTGCGCTTGCTCACGTGAAGCTGAGGAGGCCGGCCGCTGATGGTCACGCTCGCGTCGTCCTGAGTCTGGTAGGCGTTCTCTGCCCGCACCTCGGCCCAGTTGCTCAGCACGTAACCGTCAGGCGTGTCGGAGGTAACGTGCAGGGTCAGCCGATACGTGACCTGAGCGCCCGGGTTGAGCCGATCTTGGGTCGGCCAGGTGACCGTACGGTCCCCATCGTACGTGGCCTCCGGCGAGGCGGAGACGAAGGTCGCGTGACGCGGCAGGATATCCCAAACGATCACCTGGCGGGCGGGTGTATCGCTCGAGTTGCGGACGGTGATGCGATATTCCACGTCCTGATTGGGCGTGATCGGCCCGCTGGTGATCAGCGTCTTCTCGATGTCCAGGTTGATCCTGACGGGGGTCGTCGGTGTGGGTGTACGGGTTGGTGTGGTGGTTCGCGTCGGCGTGGGAGTGAGCGTGGGTACCGGTGTGGACGCCCGGGTCCAGATCATCAGGGAGTAGGGTTGCTGTGAGAAGGCGCCGTCAGGACTCCACACGCGCGCTCGCCACCAGCCATCCCGCCCGGGTTCCACACGCCAGGAGAACGGCACATCGGCCAGGCCATCGGATGTAAAGGTCGCCACGCGGGAGCCGTCCACCCACCAGAGCTCGACCTGGTAATTCGCCGGGAGGTTATACAATCGGCCCATGATGAGGTCACCCTCGTGGGCCAGGAACTTGAACCAGTCCTCATCGCCGGAGGGACAGATCGAGGCCCGAACGCCCCTGACCCCGGAGGGAAACTCGGTGGCATTCACGATGTCATCGCCTGCCTCGTCGGGCAGGCAGGACACAGGAGTGGACGTTGAGGTCGGTAGCATCTGAGCCTGATCGCTCACCAACGTTGTCTCCGATGTCTCTTGTGAGCAGACGTCATTCTCTAAACTGCCGGCCTCTGCAGAGCAACGGTAGGTAACCGACGCCGTGTCGGTCAGCTCGACGCCGGAGGGGGCGTTCGGCCAAACCCTTAACGTGAGCCGGACCGATCGAGTGCCACCCGCCGGCAGGTTCTGAATCAGCCAGGCCACGGTGCGATCTCCATTGAACACACCACCGTCCGTTGCCTCGACGAAAGTCGTGCTCGCCGGGATGGTATCGCGCACGAGCAGCCGAGAAATGACCTCCCCGGTCGGATTACGCAGGGTGATCGTGTAATGCACCTCGCCGCCGGGAGCGACGGGGTCGGGGTCGTCGGACTTGGTGATCTCCACCAGGGGGGCAGGGGTGGTTGTGGGTGTGGAGACCTCGTAGCGGACGACCAGGGATAGCTTGTGGAAAAGTCGGGCGTGTTCCTGGGGATCGGTTTCGTCGTTCATGCGCACAAGGTAGAAGCCATCGTTGGGCACAAGGCCGCCGTGTATTTCCTGCACGGCGGTGGTCACGTCCCAGGCGATCTGTCCGGCCGTCGCGCTGAGGTCGATGCAGGGGGAGCCACCCAACATCCCCGGCTTGCTATTCCAGGTTACGGTAGTCTCATCCCATGCCACACTGGGACGCCCCGGGCAGTACAGGAAGTGATCTGGCGGTCCCTGGGCATCGATGATGGTGGCGTAAAGCCGGGCCTCGGTGACGACGGCGTCCGAGGGGACGCCGCTCAGGTCGAATTTCACCAGGCCGCGCAGGGCGCTGAGGGTATCCCCGGTCCCGTGACCGTAGCCCACCCAGACATATCCCCGGCCGCCGAAGTTGACATCCGGCTCCGCGCTGGAGACCCAGGCCATGGTCACGGGCTCCAGAACCACCTGCGCCCGCGGCGAGGCTTGGCTCGCGGGCGCGACACGTGGCGCGGCGAAGGCAGCCAGCAGCAGCCCCATCGCGATCGCCATGAGGGAAAGCTTTCGACGGTTCATAGGTTTCTCCTCCTCTGCTCCTGACGATAGATAGCCGGACATGGCAAAGCAGATTCCCTCTTCTTACAACTTCACGAGAAAGCGCCAAGGCTGCCTATCAGCCAGCCAGCAATCCGCCAACAATTTGCGAACAGACGATCCTCATCCCCCAGACCCCCTTCTCCCGAGCCCGGGAGAAGGGAACTCAATCGTGGGCGGTTGCGATGGCAACGTTGTGTGTGGTATTGCCTTCGGCATGGGAGGGATCAACAAAGGGGAAAAGGCCCTATGGCGAGGCGAGAAGAGCTCAAGGCAGGTTCAGTCGGTAGCCGCGCCCGCGGTCGGTGAGGAGCAGGGAAGGGTTGCGGGGATCACGCTCGATCTTCTCTCGCAGCCGCTTCACCAGGCTTTCCACCTGATAGTCAAACACCGCCGCCCGGTACTCGGGCCAGACGGCCGCAGCGATCGCGTCTTTGCTCTGCGGAACGCCGGCATGCCGATACAGGAAATCGAACAGCAGGCGCTCCTTTGGCGAGAGGGAGATCGGCCGGCGATCCACCCACAGATCGCCGGTGGAACGGTCATACACCACCCGAGGGATCGAGCCAGTATGCAGAGTGGCCTCGGGATCGACGAACGTAAGCGTGGTCCGGCCGACGCGAATCTCATCGCCGTCGCACAGAAACTCCGGCCGGATCACGCGCCTGCCGTTCAGATACGTGCCATTGGTGCTGCCCCGGTCGTACAGCAGCCACCCTTCATCCCGGCGACGCAACTCAGCGTGCGCACGCGAGGCCAACGGATCGTGCAACACCACGTCGTTATCCGCGGCGCGTCCGATCGTACAAACATCAGACGATAGCTCGTACCGCCCCGCCTCCCAGCACAGGGAAGGGAGACGGGGACCATCACGGTCCTTCATACGCAATGGTCAATCGAGGTCGCAAGGCGGGATCCTGGTACTCCGATGTATAGACCCAGAAATGGGACATCCCGAAGCTATCATCGGTCAGCCGCAACATCACGCCGTGATTGGGCCCCTCGCGATGAGCCGGAGCGAGGGAGGTAATATCCAGCAGAAGCCATCCTTCCTCGGCCAGCCAGGGTGTCAGATCGACCTCAACCAGCGGATCGGCGGTGTAATCGACGCCCGGCTTCATGCCGGCAGCGCTCCAGGGCGTCCGATAGGTGACGGTAGTTGCATCCCAGGGCGTCAGGATAGCATGAGCCGATAGGGACGCGAAGCGATTCTCCTCACCCCAGGGGACCAGATACACCTCCAGCGTGGCGGTGACCGCCCGCGCCCCCTCGGGAACGAGCGCGTCCCAATCGATGCCGAACAGGACCCGATCCGGGGTGGACGGCCCCTGCAAATGCACCTTGCCCGCGTCGAAGAAGTTCTCGTCGGGAAGGTCGGGATCGATCCAGGCATCCACCAGGGCGGGCGAGCTCTGCACCCGGGTGATCACCCGAGCGGTCTCAAGCGGGGCCTGGGTGGGCTGGGGAGAGGTAAACGAGAGCGGGGATGTGAACGACTTGGCGGGCAAGGCGGTCGCCGTCGCCTCCGACGACACGGCGGGCTGCCTCACCACAGGAGCGAGCGGCGGCCCTTTGCCCACACCCAAGCCCCACCATACGACAGCCCCCGCCACGCCGAACAAGAGGACGACAGCAGCCACAATCCCCCAACGCCACCCGAGACCGGACGGCCTCGAAACCTGCGGAGAAGGCGACTCGACGACGGTCGCCCGCTCCGCCTCCGTCGCCTGATCGGTGGCCCGGCGCAGCGCGTCGGCGAACTCGGTCGCCGTCTGGAATCGATCGTCCGGCGATTTGGCCAGCGCCTTGAGGATAACCCGCTCCAGGGCCGGATGCAGATCCGGGCGCACCTTTCGCGGGGCCGGCAGGGGCGCGCTGATATGCTTGAGGATCACCGCGTAGGGGGTGTCAGCGTCGAAGGGGAGCCGCCCCGTGAGCACCCGATAGAGAAGCACGCCCAAGGAATAGATGTCGCTGCGGGCATCGCCGGGCTCCCCCTGTCCTTGCTCCGGCGACATGTAAGCGGGCGTCCCCAGCGTGGCACCGCTGGTCGTGCTCCAGGTCGCCTCCATGACCCGGGCGATGCCGAAGTCGGTCAGCACAGGCGACCAACCCGGGCCGCCCTCGCCTTCCTCCTGCGCCCGCTCCCGCCGCAAAATGATGTTGGACGGCTTGATGTCTCGATGAACCATGCCGTGGCTGTGGGCGTGGGCCAGGGCGCCGCACAGTCCATCGAACAGGTGCGCCACCTCGGACAGGGGCATGAGCCGCTGCTCACGGTCCAACTGCTGAAGGTACCGCTTCAGGCTGATACCCTCGATCAGCTCCATAACGATGTAGCAGAGATCGTCCTCCACATCCAGGTCGTACACCTGCACGATGTGAGGATGGCGCAGGGCCGCGATGGCGCGACCCTCCCGCCGAAAGCGTTGAAGGAAGCCTTCCTCGGTTGTCAGATGGGGGTGGAGGATCTTGACGGCGACGTAACGATCAAGCTGGGGATGATAGGCCTTGTAAACCTGAGCCATACCGCCAGAGCCCAGGCGCTCAAGGAGGCGGTACTTGCCGAGCGTCTTGCCGCTCAGATCGACCATGGGGGATCTTTCCTCTCTTTGTGGAAACGAGGAGGGGAACAGGAGATATCCCGCACCCAGAACGAGGCCGAGAAGCGAAAAGTGTTGGTTGCACTTTCGATTTTATCATGCCGCCGCCCGGCTGACAAGGGCATGACGGCCAGGATCGGTATACCCTTCCCGGTAGGCATTGCCGCGGGGAGGCTTCAAGGGATACAGCAGGGGCGCCCCGCAAGTCGCCCGCTAGCCAAGGGCCTGATGCTCCCGGTAGATGGGCCAGGCATGGGCCAGCCCAGGGGCACACGCCCCCGTCTCCACCAGCCGCTCGACCTCGCGCTCATCGCACAGATACAGCGCGCACACCTCGCCATCCCGAAAGCGCACGTCCGCCAGGCCCTCAGCGGTCAGCCGGGCCACGTAGAGCTGGTTGAACTGCCGGTTCCACATCTCCGGCCGGCGGGGATCGACATCCTGTCCCGGCTGCGGTCCCCCCACCGGCACCAGCCCCGGCGGCATCAGCATCTCGGGGATCACACCCAGCTCCTCCTCCATCTCCCGCCAGGCGGCCTCCGCGTACCCCTGGCCCGCCCGCAGATGCCCGCCCACGGAGACGTCCACCAGCCCCGGCCACTCCGCCTTCTCATGGCTGCGCACCTGCAGGACGAACAGCCCGTTGGGCGCCAGGAGGAGCACGTGGGCCGCCCGATGGCGCAATCCCAGCAGATGACAGAGCCAGCGCGGCGCCGTGACTCCTGTGGGCCGTCCGGCCTCATCGCACACATCGAAACGCTCATCGGTCGGATCCCGGCCCAGCCGCGCCGCCCACACGGCGGTCCAATCGTCCACCGCGGCCTGAGAGAGCACTTCCGCGCGGATCGCCCGCGCCCGATCGGCGTCCAGCCTCTCCCTCCAACGAAACGGCAATTCTCTGCTCATATCCGCATGCTCAGACTGATCCGGCCCCGCTCCCGATCCACCTTGATGACCTTCACATCGATCACATCCCCCACCCTCACCACCTCGTATGGATCACGCACATACCGTTCCGCCATCTCCGACACATGCACCAGCCCATCCCGCTTCACGCCGATATCCACGAACGCGCCGAAGTCCACCACGTTGCGCACCGTCCCCCGCAACACCATCCCCTCCCTGAGATCGTCGATGGAGAGCACGTCCCGGCGCAGGATGGGCGCCGGCAGATCGTCCCGGGGATCACGTCCCGGCTTGCTCAACGCCTCGTAGATGTCCTGCAGCGTGGGCACGCCGACGCCGATCCGGACGGCGACATCCTCATCCGGATGTTCGGCCCGAAAGGCGGCGATGCGTTCGGCCATGTCCCGCTCGCGGCCGTGAACGCCCATCCACCGGAACAGCCGGCGCACGGCCTCGTACGATTCGGGATGGATGGGCGTCGCGTCCAGCGGGTTCTCCGCGTCGGGGATACGAAGGAAGCCGGCGGCCTGTTGGAACGCCTTATCCCCCAACCCTCGCACCCGCTTCAGCTCATCCCGGGAGCGGAACGGTCCATGCTCATCCCGGTAGGCGACGATGGCCTCCGCGACGCGGCGATGGATCCCGGCCACATAGCCCAGCAGCGCGGGGGAAGCCGTGTTCACGTTCACGCCCACGTAGTTCACCACGGACTCGACCACGGCGTCCAGCGCCTCAGCCAGCCGCTTCTGATCCACGTCGTGCTGGTACAGCCCCACGCCGATACTGCGTGGATCGATCTTGACCAACTCCGCCAGGGGGTCCTGCAGCCGGCGGGCGATGGACACCGCGCCGCGCATGGCCACATCTAGATCCGGAAGCTCCCGCCGAGCCAGCGGAGAGGCCGAGTAGACCGAAGCCCCGGCCTCGTTCACGATCACGTAGCCGACGTCCGACTTCTCCACGCCGTGCTCCTCCAGCTCGCCCAGCAACTCCACGACCAACTGCTCCGTCTCCCGGCTGGCCGTGCCGTTTCCGATGGCGATGGCGTCCACGCCGTGCCGGGCGATCAGCGTGGCGAGCTGCCGCTTGGCCGCGTCCCACTGCCGCTGAGGCTCGTGGGGATAGATGGTATCCCCCTCCAGGAAACGGCCCGTGGGGTCCACGATTGCCACCTTGCAGCCGGTCCGATACCCGGGATCGATCCCCATGACGACCTTGTCCCGGATCGGCGGCTGCAGGAGCAGGTTGCGCAGGTTCGTGGCGAAGACCTGGATGCCGTGCTCATCCGCGGCCTCGGTCAGCGCCCTGCGCACCTCCCGGGTGATGGCGGGCGCAATCAGACGCTTGTACGCGTCCTCGATGGCCGCACGCACCTCTCGCGCCGCCGGCGAACGCGGCCGGGTGAGATAGCGAGCCTCGATGCGCCCCAGGATCAGGTCATCCGGGGCCTCCACGCGCACCTTGAGCACGCCCTCCGCCTCCCCCCGATTGATGGCCAGGACCTGATGCGGCTTCAGATCCCCCAACGGCGCCCGGAACTCGTGATAGACCTCATACTGGCCCGCGGGATCCGCCCCGGGCTTGGCCAGCCGGCTGACGAGCATCCCCTCCCTCCGGGTGCTCGCACGCGCCATCGAGCGCACGTCCGCGTCCTCGCTCACCTGCTCGGCGATGATGTCGCGGGCGCCCGCCAGCGCGTCCTCCACGGTGGGAACCTCGTCGGACAGGAACTCGGCGGCGAGCGCGGCCGGATCGGGAGCATCCGCCTCCTGGGCCAGCAGGCGCCGAGCCAGCGGCTCCAGGCCGCGCTCCCGGGCGACCTGGGCGCGGGTGCGCCGCCGTGGCCGGTAGGGCAGATACAGGTCCTCCACCTCTTGCAGCGTCTCGGCGGCCCGGATCCTCTCCTCCAGATCCGGCGTCAGCCTGTCCTGCTCGGCGATGGAGGCCAGGACGGTCTGCTTGCGAGCCTCCAGATTGCGCAGATAGGCCAGACGCGCCTGGATCGTCCGTAGCTGCTCCTCGTCCAGTGTGCCCGTGGCCTCCTTACGATACCGGGCGATGAAGGGGATCGTGTTCCCCTCGTCCAACAGCTCGATGGCCCGGGCAACCTGGGCCGGCCGCACGCCCAACTCATGGGCGATCCTCTCCGCGATCTGCGATGTGTCCATGCGCCCGTAGATCCTTTCCCATCATCGGTCTGAAAGCGTGTCTGAAAATTTACCGACAAGATGTTTTGAGGGGTCTCCCTCAACGACCAGCTCCACAGGGGGAGGTGTGGAGGGATCCTCCCTTCCACGGAAATCCCACTTTTCCGGCCTGTACCTGCCTCTCTCGGCCCTTCCCGAAGAGCCTAGGCCGAGGCCAGGCAGGTCGAGGGCAAAAGAAGGGCTTTGCCGGGACCGGTCCGGTATCCCCCGAGCGGCCCCCTCCGCTCGAGTATAGCGCCAGAGCGCGGGAGGTGCAAAGCGCGCGATGCCAGGCCCATCTACGGAATGGGCGCCAGCGGAAGGGACTCGGCATGTGTCATGCGACGTAAAGTTGGCCCCATGAGGTACGACAAGATGTTGTGCCTGCGTGCACCCTCCTGGCTTCCCTTCGGCACACGGCGTTGCCCACCGCGCCTCACCACCCACCGTTGAGCTCCCCTTCTCCCGGGTTCAGGAGAAGGAAGTTCACAGGAAAACCCGTTTCTTTCCACTTTTGGTAGTTGCCACTCCCGCCATTGGCTGATATACTAAGGTTAAGGGAAAAGGCATCTGCCTCGCAGGCCATAGTCCTTCCCGACACGCCGGGCCTTCCCCGCCGGAAAGGCTTGCGCCTCCATTCCCAACGGGATCCTGGTATCTCAGTGACTGGTTGACGGACATCGGCAGCGGACGAATCCGAACGGGCTTTCCCTGGGCCAGTCTCCAGGTCATCTGAGGAACTATCGGAGCAAGTGGGTAGTGGACTGGCACCCCACGTCAGACTATCTACCAGGAGGGCAGGTGATGATGAGAACCCGTCTGTTTCCCGTGCTACTCTTCCTTGCTGTAGCCCTGGCTTTGGCGCCCTTCGTCCAGGCGGAAGACGCCGCTCCCCCCCAGTGCTTCAATCTCTCGCCGGATGATTGCGCCTTCCTGACGGAAGCCCTGACCAAGACCGGTGTGCATGTCAGCTCCTTCCACCAGACGTCTCAGCTGGAGATCACCTTGAGTGGATGGATGGGGCAATCAGGCCAGCCCGACTTCGTCCTGAAGGCGGAGGGCGACGGCCCCGTCTCCAGCGATCTGGCCGCGGCGCTGCAAGACCCCTTCGCCGCCGCCTCCCTGATGCTGAACATGACGATCACCTCCTCCAACGGGGCACAAGAGGTCACCACGCCGATCAGCATCCGATACGTGGACGGCACAAGCTACTGGACCGACCCCGTCACCGGCCAGTGGGTGGGCATGAAGGCGGCGGATGTCGTCTCACTGGGCATGATGGCGATGAACATGATGGAGGAGATGGAGCAGGCGTCTGAGGGCGCTCCCGCTATGAAGGGCATGATGGGCATGGCCGGGATGGGCCCCATGGCGGCCATGGGGCTGCTGGGTATGAGCGCCGGCATGATCACCATGGACATGACGTCTATCCTGCCCACACCCTCCTTCGTCGTGGATTACGTGCGCCAACCCGACGTCGAGATGATGGGCGAGACGATGTCCCCCTTCCAACTCACCGTGGACCTCAACCCGCTGCTGTCCTCCGAGGAGTTCCAAAACCTGCTCGCTCAGACGCTGGAGGCGGCCGGGGCAGCCGGCCAGGACGCCAGCCTGCTCATGGCCGGGCAGATGGTGCCGGCGGTGCTCGAGCACACCCAGGTCACCATGAACGTGACCCAATGGATCGGGACGGCTGACCAGCTCCTGCGCAAGGTGGCCGTTGACCTCAACGTGGCGGTCGACCTGAACGCCCTCATGGGGATGGCCTCGGGTGAGGCCTCCGAGCCGGCCACGGCGAAGCTGCACTTCGAGATCACGCTGGATCAGATCAACCAGAACTTCTCCTTCAGCGCTCCCGAGAACGCCACGTTCATCACGGCCGACGCTCTCGGCGCCATGTTGGCGCAGTAAACCATCAGACGATCGCAGCCCTTATTGATATCGTAGCCGACGAGTCGCCCAACACGGGCGGCTCGTCGGATTTTACGGGTTCGAAGCGCGTCCGAACACTCCCGCTGCCCCCGCCACGGGGAGACCCGGAGGGTCTCCCTCCCACAGGCATCGGTTTAAGCGATACGAAGGCGTGGCCCTGCCTCCCCGGGATGGCGAAGCTCACCCTCAGCCCTTTACCGGCCCCGTGGAGCCGGATGCCGGCCGGAGCCCCCACCAGACGGGCAAAGGCGAGAGGCAGCTTTCCTTTGCAGAGAAGCTTCCCTCCGCACCTCCCCTTTCAGGTGCGACCGCCCGTAGAGGGGAAAAGGTGGCAGGCGGGGGCCTCGCCCATGCTGTTCAGTTGATGCGAATAGACGCAACGGCATTGTGCCCCTACCCAATACGCCTCAGATCTTGTAGAGGCAGCCCTTGTGGCTGCCTCAGGCGCCCACAAGGGGCGCCCCTACGGTGGGATTTCAGGGGCAGGTGTCTGAGTTTTGAAAAGCCCTGATCCTCCCAGAAAAATCATTGACACCCGCGCGGCCGGATGCTATAATGACCGAGGCGACCGGGTAAGATTGTCGAAAAGCCTCATCCGCTCATGTATCGTTTCCATCGAGTCCCCTTGCCGGGTCATGGCGATGCCTCTCTCCCCCGGCACAGCGGGATGCCTTCCGAGTGGAATGCTCGATGAGCGAATCTTCGCATCACACACGCGCATCCGTGCGATCTGTGCCTTCGTGACCCGTTCGAAAGCGCGCTCGCCATCGCGCCGACCACCCTCCTACCCTCGCGAGCGCGACCAACCACGATCGGAAAGGAGGTGAGAGCGAATCCCTTTTGATCCCTTCGTCGATTTCATCTCACGACTCCTATCTCTACAGGAGGTGACTCGATGGACGCGCTTTCCAACAAACGTATCAGCCGCCGCAAGATGTTGAAGCTGTTGGGTGCCGGCGCCACCGCCGCTTATGTGGCTGCCTGTGCACCGCCCGCAGCCCCCGCACCGGCCGAGGCCCCTAAAGCACCGGCGGTCTCCAAGGGAAAGCCTTTCGAGGGGATCACGTTGAACACCCTGGGCGGCCCTGATCCCACGGGGTGGGAAGCCAAGGAGAACGCCCTGTTCGAGGAGAAGTACGGCGCCAAGGTGAACGTCACCACGGTCCCGTATGGCGAGCAGCGACAGAAGCTCACCACGGCCTTCATGACGGGCGGCTCCGCGTACGATTTCTTCGTCATCGACTGCATCGAGGTCCCCGAGTACGTGGAGGCCGGCTGGGTGCTGGATATCACGGACTGGGTCACCGACGAGATGAAGCAGGACCTGCTCCCCTTCGCGGCCGACGGGATGATGTACAAGGGCCGATGGTATGGGCTGCCGTGGATCTCCGAGTGGAAATCCTTCGTCTACAACGAGGCGCACCTGGAGAAGGCGGGGATCAGCGAGCTCGCCACGACCTGGGATCAGTTCGTCAAGGACTGCCAGACGCTTCAGGAGAAAGGCGTGGTCCCCAAGTATGCCACGGCCTGGTCCTGGCTGCAGGGTGAGGCGATCATCTGCGATTTCGTCGCCCTGGCCGTCAGCTTCGGCGGGCAGTTCTTCGACGAGGACCAGAACCCGTTGTTCAACGGCGAGGGCGCTGTGAACGCGCTCCAGTTTATGCGAGACACCATTTACGAGTACAAGATCACCAACCCCGCCTCGCTCACCTGGTCCGAACGCGAGGTGGACGACGCCGCCTACGCAGGTGATATCTCCTACTTCCTCAAGTGGGGGCTGCCCCTGATCCCGCTCAACAACCCGGAGATCTCCAAGGTCGTGGGGCAGTGCCAGATCGGCCTGCTGCCCTCCTATGACGGACAGCACACGGCCACGTGCTCCGGCCCCATGGGGTTGGCCATCTCCTCCGGCTCCAAGCATAAGGAGGCCGCCTGGGCCTATCTGCAGTTCCGGGCCGGGCGTGAGGGGGCCAAGCGCAACGCGATCGGCGCGGGCATCGTCCCCGGGTGGGCCTCGCTGTTCAAGGATCCGGAGGTGTTGGAGGCCATCCCCGGCCTCGACCTCATGCTGGAGCAGGCCAAGCATGTGGTCAACCGGCCGCGCGTCCCCTGGTACTACGAGTTCTCCACCACCCTCCAGGTGGAGCTCCAGAACGCGCTGACCGACAAGAAGTCTCCACAGGAGGCCCTGGACGACGCCGTCGCCAAGACGCTGGAGATCAAGGAGAAGTTCGAGTCCAAGAAGGGCTAGCGCCCCTCTGAAGCCAGAAATGCCGGCGAGGGCCTGAGAACGCGAGACCGCCTCTCAGGCCCTCATGTCCGTCACGCTCCTGCGCGGCGACGCGCGAGAATGGACCATCACCCGCCGATCACCTCATGTCGAGGATGGCCATGCGATCAGAGACCAAAAGGGACCCCAGACCACGCCTTCCTGCCCATCGTGGGTTGCGCCTGAGCAAGCGGCAATTCGGGATCCTGCTTGTATTGCCCAGCTTCCTCATCGTCTTCGTCACACTGGTTTACCCACTGGTCTACTCCATCTACATCACCTTCCACGACATGAACGTCACCCGGCCGGCCATCGGGCCGCAGTTCGTGGGATTTGACAATTATGTCGAGGTTCTACAGAACAAAGAGTTCTGGCAGGCGCTGCTACGCACTGCCTACTTCGTCCTGTACGACATCTTCGTGGGCATGCCGCTGGGGCTGGCCATCGCCCTGCTGCTCAACCAGCGCTTCGCCGGGCGCGGCATCGTACGGGCATTGATCCTGATCCCCTACGTGTTGCCGGGCACGGTGAACGGCCTCCTCTGGAAGTGGATCTACAACTCCGATTACGGCTCGCTGAATGCGCTTCTCCAACAACTGGGGCTCATTCAGGAGTATATCCCGTGGCTGTCCCGCCCCACGCTGGCGCTGCACATGCTGATCCTGGCCAACCTATGGCAGGGGACCCCCTTCGCCATCCTGCTATACCTGGCCGGCCTGCAGACGATCCCGCGAGATCTGTATGAGGCCGCCACCGTTGACGGCGCCAGCGCGTGGCAGTCGTTCCGCAACATCACCCTGCCGCTGCTAACGCCGATCACGCTGGTCATGGCCGTGCTGAAGACCATCGCTACCTTCAAGATCTTCGACATCGTCTACGTGCTCACGGGCGGCGGCCCGGCCAACTCGACACAGGTGGTGAGCTATTACATCTTCATCAACTCATTCAAGTTCCTGAACATCGGACTGGGCGCGGCCATGTCCTACGTTCTGACGCTGATCATCTTGGGCTTGGTGATCATCTACTATCGCCTGTTGAGCACGGAAGTGTCCTATTAGGCCGCCGATCCACACCAAGGGGGCACAGATCACGATGAGCACGACAGCGATCTCCCGACCACGGCTCTCCAGACGCCAACGCAAGCTGCTGCGAGGGATTATCCTGTATTTCCTGGTCCTGCTGGTTGTGCTGTATACCCTCGCCCCGGTCGTCTGGCTGGTGATCTCCAGCATCACCCCGCTGACCGACCTGCTCACGATCCCGCTGCGCTGGATCCCGCGCCATCCTACCTTTAAGAACTATCAGGCCATCATCGCCGCCACGCCTCAGACGGCCGGCGTGAACTATCAATTCAAGGTCGCCTTATGGAACAGCCTGGTCGTCAGCCTGGGCGTCACCCTGCTGTGCCTGGTCACCGGGTCCATGGCCGCCTACGCCTTCGCCCGGCTGGACATGCCATTCAAGGACCGGCTGGTCTTCATCCTGCTCTTCACTCAGATGCTGCCAGGCATCGCCATCCTGATCCCGCTCTTCCTGATCGGCAGCCGTCTGCACATGCTGGATCGTCGCATCACGCTGATCATCGTCTACTGCTCCTTTACCCTGCCGTTCATCGTGTGGATGATGCGAGGCTATTTTGAGACGATCCCCAAGGATCTGGAGGATGCGGCCATGATCGATGGCTGCTCCCAGATCGGCACGCTATTCCGGGTGGTCATCCCGCTCTCCACGCCCGGCCTGTTCGCCACTGGCGTGTTCGCCTTCCTGGGCGCCTGGAACGAGTTCATGATCGCGCTGGCGCTGACCAACACCCTGGCCTCGAAGACGATGCCGGTGGCGCTGGCGGAGTTCATCGGCCGATTCACCGTGGACTACGGGCTCATGAGCACTGTGGGCGTGATCGCCTCCCTGCCGCCTATCCTGCTGGCCCTGGCCTTCCAGCGCTACCTGTTGGAGGGGCTGACCAGCGGCGCCGTGAAGGGCTGATCCAGCCGCCCACAGTTCCAATATCCTGCCTTTCGATAGGAGATGGTTCACATGCTACCGACCAAGATCACTGTCATCGGCGCAGGCAGCGCCGCCTTCGGGCTCAACACGCTGGCCGCCCTCATGCGCAGCGAACGGCTGCACGGCAGCCAGCTCGCGCTGGTAGATCGCAATGCGGAGACGCTCGATCTGGTGGCCCGGCTGGCCCAACGCCTGAACCGGGAGTGGGACGCCCAGATGACGATCACCACGCACACGCACCACGCGGAGGCCCTGGAAGGAACCGAGTTCGTCGTCTCCGCCATCGAGGTCCCTCCCCGAGAGGAGTTATGGCGATCGGACTACGAGATCCCTCTCAAGTACGGCGTGCGCCAGCCTTACGGGGAGAACGGCGGCCCGGGCGGCTTCGCACACGCCGCCCGGAACATCGGCCCGGTGATGGAGATCGTGCGTGACATGGAGCTGGCGTGTCCCGACGCCTGGTACATCAACTTTACCAACCCGATGATCCGCATCTGCGACGCCATCGCCCGATATAGCAAGATCAAGGTGGTGGGGCTATGCCACCAGATCCACGCCGGATACGGCATGGTCGGGTACGCCCTGGCCGAGGATCTGGGGATCGAGGTCCCCGAGGGGGTCGTCTCCACCCACGCGGACCCGAGGACCTGGCCGCCGTTGATCGAGGTGGCGCGGCAGGCCATGAAGCGGATCGATATCAAGGCCGCCGGCCTCAATCACTTCACCTGGATGCTGGACGTGCGAGACAAGCGCACCGGCGAGGACCTCTATCCCCTCTTCGCCGAGCGCTGGGCCGCGCTGGACCCGTCGTTCGAGCCGCTCACCCGGCGCGTGTACGAGGCCATGAGGCTGTTCCCCATCCCCGGGGACGAGCACCTCTGTGAGTACCTGCCCTGGGTGAGCGACCCCATCACCAAGCCGTGGGAGAAATACGACATCAGCCTGTATGATTGGGACCTGTGGGACGAGCGGCGCGAGAACCTCCATGAGGTCATCGCCCGCATGGCGGACGGGGAGACGAGCCTCGATCGGCTGCACGATGCCGATAGCGAGGGGGCGCTGGAGATCATCGAGAGCATCGCCGGGGCCGGGAACCACTACCACCTGGCCGTCAACGTCCCGAATCAGGGGCTCATCAGCAACCTGCCGGAGGGCGCCATCGTCGAGGTGCCGGGGCTGGTCAGCGGCCTGGGCGTGCGAGGGATCAGCGTGGGCGCGCTACCGGAGCCTGTGGCCGAGCTATGCCGTCGTGAGATCACCGTCGCCCGGCTGTGTGTGGACGCGGCCGTGAACGGCGATCGCCAGGCCGCCCTGCAGTGCCTGCTGCTGGATCCCGTCATCACCGACCTGGACGTGGCCCGACAGGTCCTGGATGATTACCTGCAGACATATCGCGAGTATCTGCCACAATTCTGGTAGATCGCTCCGTTTCCCATCCCAAATCAGCGGATCACACAGGCCCCAGAGATGATCTGGGGCCTGTGCAAATCTTGAGCCGTCCCGCCGGGCGGGGCAGCCTCCACAGGCCTCCATGCAAGCGATCCCCCTCCCCGCCTCGTGGGGCCAAAAGCCATCGATCGAATGAAGGAATATCTCTGGGAAGGGGAGCAGCCCGCCATACCCTCTCCAAGCAGGTGGAGCTCCCATGCTCCACCTGCAGGAGCTCCCACGCTCCACCTGCAGGAGATCCCATGCTCCACCAGCAGGAGCTCCCACAACGCCACTTCGAGCAACTGCGCCTAAAGGGAACCAATGGCCAGCGAGGGTCCTACCCGTGCTGTTAGGCAGCTCCATCGATGCGCATGGAGCGACCCGGCGGATCGCCCCCGCCGCCTCCCGAAGCCGCCGCTCCTTTGCCCGCGAGGCCTAACTGAGATACAATGTGTCAAGAAATGCAGACGAGGACATCTCTCATGACGACCCGGTGGAGGAGACGACGCTGGCCCCGCACGAAACGCCCGCCCTGGGAGCCCTTTGAGGGCCGTGTGCCCTATGGCAGCCGCCTGGCCGAGGCCCTACGCCTGAGCCCGATGGTCGTGGAGGCGCTGATCGCCTTCGGGGAGGAGCGCTGGCCCCGCCGGATCTGGGCTCCCTGGCGCCGTCGCTTCGAGATCTACTTCGAGGGCAAGGATGAAGGGCCCACGGGCCAGTTCACCTGGTATGTGGTCTCCCGGGTGGGATGGCAAGACCGGCTCGGCAAGCCGCTGCAGAGGGACTACTATCCGGTCAACCTGCGCTTCTCCTTGCGACAGGACCAGCCGGCCGTGTTCGAGGTGATGGGCCGCACCGCGTACCTCAATCGGCTCTCCCTGGACCGCGTGCTGCAAGAGGTCCTGGAGGACGAGGTACAACCTCACCGCATGGACGATGATCGCTTCCGGGAGATGGAACGACTGCTATAGCTTCGATCCGCCGACGGATGGTCACGCCCTGCCGGGCAGAGCGCACCAAGTGTGTCTGAAAATTCAAAGGGCTTTTTTGGAGGGGCTTCGCCCCTCCGGGCCTCCTCATGGCAGGAGCAACGGGACTTCTCAGACACGCTCCCAGAGATGCCCGAGGCTTCACCATTTATCCCCTATCCCAACCCTCCATCCACCACTCCACGTGTGGCATGCCGCTGTCCAGCGCCGCCCGGCGGATCGCCTCAACGTCAACCGGCACGCGTCGTAACTCCACGCCAAGGGCCTCCCCCTCTCGAGTGACAACGGCGTACTCGGCCCACGGAGGATTGCGCACCCGGCCCGTCGCCAGGTCCCGCTCAATGGGGAAGCCTACGCTGCCCGGATTCATCAAGATCGCATCCCCATAACGGCGGAACATCTGTGTATGCGTATGCCCGCCGATCATCACCGTCGCCTGGAAGCCGCGCAGCATGCGCTCTAAGTCCTCCTCAGGCGTCGCAGGGGCGATCACATCCCGATCCGACCGCGGAGAGCCGTGAAAACAGAGAAGCTTCGCTTCGTCGCCGAGGGATATCTCAATCATCGGCTGAAACGTGCGCACGTAATCCAGGTCGGCCGGTGAGAGCTGCTCCGCACCCCACAACTCGATCTCCGTGACCTTGTGAGAATCCTCGTCCCTCACCGGATGCGGGCGTGGGTTCAAAAGCCAGGCATCGGTATTCCCCATGACGACGGAGCCGTTCAACTCCCTCAGCCGTGCAATCACCTCGCGCGGCTGGGGGCCGAACGCGGCCACATCGCCCAGGCACACGACCTCACCTACCTGCCGGGCTTCGAGGTCGGCCAGGACGGCCTCCAAAGCGACCAAATTGCCGTGGATATCGGAGATGATCGCGATGCGCATACGCCTGTCCTCCCCTCCCCGATCGTCACAGCCACCCCGTCAGCTCGGCCAGGAGGCGTGTATACTCCACGAAGTTCGGCCAGGAGATATCCGGGGGCACGCCGTGGTCGCAGCCGGGGATGAAACCGCCATCCTCCAGAAGCGGCGGCACCACCCGCATCACCTCTGCCCGCATCCTCTCGCCGCCAGCGGCCAGGGCCCGCTTGTCGATCCCGCCGATATAGGCCATCTGCCTGCCAAACCGACGCCGATACTCGACGATATCGTTCCCGGCCGCCACTTCGACCGGATTGCAGCAGTTGATCCCCGCCTCGATCCAGATGGGGATCAGCTCCGCGATGTAGCCATCCGAGTCCATGTTGACGATGGGACATCCGCTGGACCGGATGGCCTGAACCCACCTCTTGTACGTCGGCAGCAGGAACCGGCGGACCATGGCCGGGGAGATCATGCTGTGCGCCTTATAGGCCATGTCCTCGGAGATCATGATGCTGTCCGGCTCCGCCCCCTCCAGGATCGGCTCCAACGTCTGCAGGACGAAATCGGTCCAGAAGTCGATCATCTCCTGCACGAAGTCAGGGTCGTCGATCAGGAGCACACACAGGTTCTCAAAGCCCAGCCACTCCCGCAGCTGCCAGAAGGGGCCGTTGACCGTGATCTGGAGGGGGTAATCCCGCTCCCGCAACGCCCGACACCGCTCCTCGAAGTCAGGGGGGAACCGCTCCGGGTGCCGCGGATCATAACGCCACCGCATCCGCTCCTCCCAGTCCTGACGGCTCTGCACGGGGAACCGGTGCCACTTGCGAGTGACGAAGTCCTTGGGCGAGCGGATATAGGTGTAGTCGTACCTGTCGGAGATCTCCGTAATGGCCCCCATCCAGTCCTGGACGATGTAGTGACCGTCACGGTGCTCCAGCACCTTCTCCTCAAAGGCGGGGATCATCTTAAAGGAGACGCCCGGATCGATCCGTGGCTTGGTGGGCTCGCGCTCGATCCCCAGGAGCTCCATGAGGTGATCATACCAGTCCACCCCTTCCGGCAGCCCCTGCTGATGCCAGGTCGCCAGGGTGGATTCCCGAGGGCTACCCGGCTGCAAGGGGACCTTATCCGGCTTGCCGAAGAGCAATGCCTCCCGAAATCGCTCCCGTTCCGTCATCACAGAAGTCCGGCCTCGGATCGGCATATCCCCAACCCTCCTCGATCCCTCGTGTCCTAAAGTTTGGTCTCTCGGGTAACGGAGGGCATTGCCCTCCGCTATCCGCACAAGACACAGAGCAGTGCTGCAAAGAAAGCCGTGTATCTGGGCCATCAAAGGAAAAGGCCAAAGTCCGGGGGCACGGCGGCGCCGGCCCTATTCGCATCAACTGAACAGCATGGGCGAGGCCCCCGCCTGTCGCTTTCCCCCTCCACGGGCGGCCGCACCTGAAAGGGGAGGTGCGGAAGGAAAGCCCCTCCGAGCCACTCCAGAGATGCGGGACCACGCTCCCGTATCGCTCAACTTGATACCCATGGGACACGGCGGCACCGTGCGCATCTTTGAGGGCTAACAACGCTTAGAGCGTGTCTGAAAATTTACCGGCAAGGTGTCTGGGGGGCTCCCTCAGCTACCAGATCCACAGGGGAAGGTGTGGAGGGATCCTCCCCTCCACGGAAAACCCCTCTTTTCCGGCCTGCACCTGCCTTTCTCGGCCCTTTCCGAAGGACTCGGGTCGAGGCCGGGCAGGTCGAAGGCAGAAGAAAGGCTTTTTCCGGAGGGGCTTCGCCCCTCTGGGCCTCCCCACAGCAGAAGCAACGGCATTCCTCAGATGCTCAGTTAACGGCGGTAGATACGCTCGTTGAAAGCGGCATAGACCTCCGGCGCCGACCGATCCTCCTTCACGGCCCTCAGGATCTCCGCCAACTCGGCCACCAACGCCTCAAATAGCGCCTTCCCCTTCTCGGCCGTGGCCGGCCGAGGATCGCCCGCGCAATGTTCTGGGAAGCGGCTGAACCAATCGGCCGGCGTGTATAGCCGCTCGCCGAGCTCGCCAAGCCGATTCTGCGGCGTCCACTGAGACTCTGGGTCCAACGCCTCCATTTTCACGAATTGCGGGTAAAGATGGAGCGCCATGCTGGTCTCGCACTCGCAGGCGTGGCCATGCACCTCCGTTTCCATCACCTGACGATGCACCTCGGGCGCGCTGACACCGCGCACGAAGTAAAGCGTGTAATCCTTCCCCTTATCGAGCATGAGCTGAACGAACAGCGGCAGGAAGAAGCGGTTACCGCCGTGCCCGCTGAGCAGGACGATCTTCTTCAGCCCATTGCGGCTGATCTCATCGCATACGTTCTCCAGGAGCTCGAACAGCAGGTGATCCTTGACGACGATCCCGCCGGGGAAGTGCTTCGTCTCCGTGTTCACACCGAAGTGATAGGACGGGAACACGATGACCGGCTCCCGACGCGCCGCCTCACAGGCCAGGGCGTGAACGGTGAAGGAGTCCGTACCCAGCGGGAGATGAGGCCCGTGATATTCGATCACGCCGATGGGAATCACACACACGCCGGCCGCCTTCTCCACGGCCGCCTCGAACTCGCCGCCCGTCAGTTGTTCCCACTGCATGATGAATCCTCCAACGCGCTAAGGAAGGTATGTTAAGGAAATAACCCGTGGTCTTCGCTCAAGGCGTGTCTGAAAATTCGCCGGTAAGGTGTCTGAGGGCTCCCTCAGACACCAGCTCCACAGGGGAAGATGTGGAAGAGACTTCCCCTCCACGGAAAACTCACTTTTCCGGACTGCACCTGCCTTTCTCAGCCTTTTCCGGAGGCCCAAGCCGAGAGGGGCAGGTCAAAGACGGAAGAAGGGCTTTTCCCGGAGGGACTTCGCTTCCCCGGGCCTCCCCATAGCAGAAGCAACGGCTTTTCTCAGACACACCAAGGACACAAATCCGCGTCCCTGCCGCTTTCAACCATCGACATCGATGGCGGAGAGGTCCACGCCCGCGGCGCGCAGCGCGGACAGCGCCTCCTCCAACGTGGGTTGCCCGGCCGTGCCGCCCGCCTTCGTCGTGGACAGCGATCCGCACGCCGTACCCAAGCGCAGGGCCAGCTCCAACGGCCACCCATGCAGGAAGCCGTAGATGAACCCGGCGTTGAAGGAATCGCCCGCGCCGGTGGTGTCCACCACTTCCACCGGCAGCACCGGCGCTCGCGCCACCTCACCGCCGCGGCGGGCGATGGCGCCCTGCGCCCCCAGCTTCACGGCCACGATATCCGCACGCCCCGCCAGGCGCTCCAACGCCGCCTCTACGTCGTCGAGTCCCGTGATATGCGCGGCCTCGACCTCATTGGGCAGGAACACGTCGGTATGCGCCAGCGTATCCCATAACCCGCCATCCCATCGCTCGTGCACATCCCATCCCACGTCCAACGACGTGGTAGCACCGCGCGCGTGCGCCTGAGCGAAGAGGCCCGCCAGCCCGGGCTGAAGCCGCGATTGCAGGAAGAAGCTGCCCACATGGATGTGTCTCGTCTGCCCCAATAGATCCAGGGGGACGTCGCCCGCCTCCAGCCCATCAATGGATCCGCCCAGATGGGTCAACATGGCGCGATCCCGAGGCGTCGACAGGCTCACCGTGATGCCCGTCTTCACGCCATCGTCTACGATCACCGGCGACACGTCGATGCCGCGCGCGGCCATCTCCCGCAGCATGAAGCGGCCGAACTCGTCGTCGCCCACCCGGCCAAAGAAGCCCGTGCGCAGCCCCAGTCGAGCCATGCCGCAGGCCGCGATCACCGACGAACTCCCCATGGTCAGCTCGCAATCGTCCACCAACTTCTCCTGTCCGAAGACCGGCGTGATCTCGTCGGCCCGCAGGATCAGATCCACGTTGATCTCGCCGATCACGAGGACATCGTAGCGCCGCATGACCGCCTCCTATGGGATGAGAGCCACCTTGATGAGCCGGCCGGGCCGATCGGCCAGCGTCTCGAAGACCTGCTGCCCATCAGCTAGAGGAGCCTCCTCCAGCCACGCCGAGACCTCCACCCGGCCGCTGGCCAGCAGGTCCAGCGCCGTCAGGAAGTCGTGGGGCGAGTAGGCGTAGGAGCCATGCACGGTGAGCTCCTGGGCGACGATGGCCTGGCAATCCAGCTCCGACATCACCTCGTGCAGCCCCAGGAAGACGATGCGACCGCCCGGGGCGGCCATGGCGATGGCCTGCCCCCGCGTTGCGTTGTGTCCCACCGCCTCGATCACCAGATCGACGCCGCGCCCCCGGGTGGCCTGGCGCACGGCCTCCACCGGGTTCTGCTCACGGGCGTTCACAACGACCTCCGCCCCCAGGCGCTGGGCCACCTCCAGCCGATACGGCTCCACATCGGTGATGATGCGCGGCGAGATGCCCACCAGCCGGGTCATCTCCAGCGCCAGCAGCCCCTGCGTCCCCGCCCCTACAATGGCCACGCCCTGCACCAGGCCCGATACGTTATGTCGAATGATATGCACGGGATTCGCCAACGCCTCGGCCATGGTGCCCAGGACTGGGCTCATCCCTTCGGGCAGGGGGAACACGGACTGACGGGGAGCGGTCACATACTCGGCGAAGGCGCCGGGCCGATCCATGCCGATGAGCTTGCGATTCGGGCAGATGTGGCCACGACCGGAGAGGCACAGCTCGCACGTGCCGCATGGCAGCAGCGGGTTGACGACCACCCGCTGTCCCACGGGGGGATCGTCTACGCCGGGGCCCAGCGCGGCCACCCGGCCGGTGAACTCATGCCCCATGACCAGCGGGGGTTTGCGGCGGGCGCTTAGGCCGCGAAAGCCATGCACGTCCGAACCGCAGATCCCCGCGGCCTCCACCTGAATCAGGACCTCGCCCGGGCCCGGCTCCGGCCGCGGCAGGTCCTGCAACTCCATCCGGCGGGGAGCCGTATAAACCAACGCTTTCATAGGATCTCCCTCAATCGAAAATGGAAAGCAACGGTACGCCGATTACGCCCAAACCTCTATCCGAAACCATGAATCCCCGATCTGCTCTCGGGACTGCAGGGCACAGCGGGGCGCAACACGTATGGGGTGGATCGGAGGGGCGGCCACCCCTTCGATCCACCCCTTTCGGCATGTAGTTTCTTACCCGCTATATTATGGCTGGCCACCAAGCCATCACATCTCTCCATAGGCCGCGTGCCAGCCTACCTGCACCTGATCCGCGATGGTCTGCCCCAGTGGGTGTCGCTCATACCAGGGTGTGCCCTTCTCATCGGCCAGAGCGCTCAGGCGCGTCAGCCGATCGGCCGCCTCGCCCAGCACGCGGTCCACATCCGACTCCGGAACGCGCAGCGCGTCGATCCAGATGGCCCGCCCGGCGATGAAACCGGAGGCCCCAGCCTCGCATGCCACCGCCACCATGCGCTCGAACAGATCGAAGGGAACGGCCGCGCTGAGCAGCGCCCACGGCACCGCAGAGGCCGCCGTCAGCTCTTCGCACGCCTCTCGCCAGACCCGCTCGTCCTGCTCCCGCAGCGGATCCACCGGAAACTCCGCCTTGAGCACGTCGATGCCCATGCCCGAGAGCCGACGGGCCGTCTCCACCACCACGCGCCGCCGCTCGCGGGCGAACTCGTCCGAGTCCTTGCTCACCCCCGGCTGGATGCTGAAGGACACCGGCTCCAGGAAGAGCGGGATATCATAGCGACGGCAGGCCTCCGCCACCTTCTCGACCATGGCTCGCTGCCGGGCCTCGGTGCTCGCATCCGGGTGATAATGCACCAGCAGCTTGCAGGCCGACGCGCCCATGCGCTTGACCTTGGCCACGGACCACCCCTCGATCAGGCGTGATTCCCGCGCCAGGGGATCGCCCTCGTAGCCGGTCTCCTCCAACGAGACCAGCAGTCCAACATGCCCCGGCAAGTCCCCCGAGGCGATGCACTGCGCGGCGCCGTACTCCGGGTCGAGCAGCACCGCGCTGGCGCGGCCCCCCAGCGCTCCCACGATGCGACGCTTCCAGGCCACCAAGCGTTCATCCGACACCGATGTCGGGTCGGATGGGCCGATGAGCCGACGCAACGAGCCGCGATGATCCTGCGCCAGGATGGTGAACACCCCCCTGGGCGAAGATGTGACCTGCAGCCCGCGCACCTTGCCAATCATCAAGTCCCTCACAGTCTCCTCCTAACGTAAGAAATGGGCCTGCACCTGTGATGGCAGGCCCTTGCCTTCATGACGATCCTCCGTCCCGGACTATTCCACAACGACGTGATCCCGGACATCCGGAGCCCGCCGCCCCGCTTGTGCCAGGGCCCGCTCCCGCTCCCCCAGCACCGCGTCGATCCGCACGAGCTCCCATCGAGAGCCCCTGGCCAGCAGCAGCCGTCGTCTCCTCGATCTGCGAAGGCCGCCGAACACCCACGATGGATGAACACATAAGGAGAGGTCCTTATTTCCCCTCATCTGGCGTCATCATGATAGCACGCGGGCCCAGCAAGCACAAACGAGGGATCACGATCCAACGTTGCAGATGGAACTGTCGAACTCCGCCGCACGCTCGTGCTATAATAAACCACCTTTCGGACTCCAGTGGAGGTTGAGATGACCCAGCCCCAGACCTATGTTCCCATCGCGCTCAAGCACATCCGGCACCTGTCCGAGGTCATCGGCCCTCGAGGTTCCACCACGCCCCAGGAGCGTCAGGCAGCAGAGTACGCCCGCGACGTGCTTCGGGATCTGGGGGTCGACGCCCGGCTGGAACCCTTTCGCTCTGCTCGCTCCTCGTACCGGCCCTTCGCTCTGGCCTTTGGCGTGGCCCTGTTGGGAGGCCTCCTTTACGCGGTCACCCGCCATCCAGCGGCCGCGCTCCTGGCCGCCCTCCTGAACGCCCTGGGGGCCTGGGGCATGTTCGCGGAGCTGGACTTCACCGACAACTGGATGCGCCGGCTGCTGCCCATGGGGCTGAGCCAAAACGTTGTGGGGGTGGTGTCCGCCAGGGAGGAGCCCCGCCGCCGGGTTGTACTCCTGGGCCATCTGGATACCCATCGCACCCCTATCTTCTACAGCTCGACCCTCTGGCATAAGCTGTTCACCACCACAGTGGGCGGAACCTTCATCAGTCTCATCGTCGGAGCCGTGACGTACGCGCTGCTGGCTGTGACCGGCTGGACGTGGTTGCATTGGATAGCCGGGCTGGCCGCTGCTATGCCACTTTTCGCCTTCGTGATGTGCCTCCACGCGGATAGGACGCCCTTCAGTCCCGGCGCCAACGACAACGCCTCCGGCGCCGCCACCGTCCTGGCGCTGGGGGAGCGACTGATCCATGAGCCGCTGCGACACACCGAGGTCTGGCTGGTGCCCAACGGCTGCGAGGAATTGGGGTGCTACGGCGCAGCGGCCCTGGTCGAGGCTCATCCGGAGGAGCTACGCCAGGCCTATTTCATCACCCTGGATCAGGTGGGAGCCGGCGATCCCGGCTTCCTGCCCAGCGATGGGCTTCTGCGGAAGCACCCGGTGGACCCGGATCTGCTGACCATCGCCCGGCAGATCGCCGCCGATCGACCCGAGCTCCGCGCCTTCGAACACCCGGGCGTCGCCTACACGGATGCCGCCCTCTTGCTCAAGCGAGGCTTTCGCGCCTTTACCATAGACGCCCTGCCGCGCGAGGCCATCGGCGCCGTCCACTGGCACCAGATGTCTGACACCGTGGATAAGATCGAGCCGGACTGCTTGAGCCGCGTCCACGAGTTCGCCTGGGAAATGCTCCAGCGACTCGATCGGACGGCGTGACGAGCGCCGCCCGATTGCGGTCATCCTGGCGACGATCCGGGGATGACCTTCACGGATTCAGCCGGGACGTGGCGATCCAGAACATGGCCATCAGCGCCCGGTAGACGGTCAGGAAGTCGTCGCCCGTGTAGGCGACGGTGCGATCGCCGTTGTACTGCACCCCCGGCATCCAGGAGATGTACCAAGCCACCTGCCGATCGTTCAGGTCCACCTCCAACGTGATGGGCGGGGTATAGCAAAGCGGCTCTATCTCGCCGACGCGCTTCACCGCGCGAGAGGCAGCCTCGCGAATGCGCTGGCGGGCGGCGGAGAGCGGCAAACAACGCGCCGCGTAGCGCGAGAGGGAGTGCTTCACCACCACCGTCTCGATCTGCCCGCCGGTCGAGGCTCTCATCTCCTCGCATACCACATCATCGCCGGTGATGAGGACCGTGGGGATGCCGAAGTGCCCGGCCAGCGCCGCGGTGATCTGGCTCTCGCCCACGGGCTCGCCGTTGACGCGCACCTCGCGCAGCAGCGGCCAGCTGAGCACATGGCTGAGCAAAGCCCGCCGCCCGGCGCGAGCATGCATCGCGATCAGGAAGGCGGCGTCGTATGAGTCGTCAAGATCCCCCAACTCGAAGAAGATGATGGGCGCGCCGCGCACCACCTCGACGGCCGGGTGCAACTCGTCGAGGACGACATTGCGATAGTCGAGCCCGTGCGAATCGTGCAGCACGAAAGACGTCGCGCCCGCGTCGAGAGCACCCTCCACGGCCGCGTTCACGTCGCCCGTCAGCCACCGGCGCCCGATGAGATAGTCCGGATTGGCCTCCGGATCCCCCACGGGATTCCTCGGATATCCACATTCCCGGGCGGTGGCGATCCCGGATGCCCCCTCCATATCCACGGAGATCAGGACCCTCATCGAAGTTCCTCCTTGGTCAGGCCGGATGCTCGCCCATGTTGCATCTGGCGCGGGGGAATATAGCTCAGAATGTTCGAGATCACCCCGCCGCCCTTATCCCTCGTGGTAATACACGTCCCACCCGAAATACGTCTCGAACGCCTCGGCCAGGATGGCCGCCGAGCGCGATGGGTTCATGGCGACATGGTGTTCGAAGCCGTTCTTGCAGACATGCCGCAGGAGCTTTTGTAGGCCCGGCACCTCCACCACGGCACGGCTGCCGAAGGTATCCAGCGGATCGTCGGTGAACGTGCCATCGCCCACATAGGTGCGGATCACACCGTTCCGATCGTCCGTGGTGATCCGAGCGAAACTCACGGGGCCGGCAGGCACGCGGCCGGCGATGGCCCCGTACGTGTTCTCCCTCCCCAGCATCGTGGCCAGCACATCGGCGTAGGCCATCCTCGCCTCCGGGAAGAAGCTCCGGGCCCAGTTGCCGCAGTGGAACAGGACGCACTTGTTCGGGTCGCCGCCGTAGTTGTTGTTCCAGTCCACCAGCGCGCTGGGCTTGCCGGAGGCCAGCTGCAGCGCATACATGGAGGCCACGCCGGTGATATCCACCTCGCAGGCGCTGGGCATCAGCTTCTCGCTCATCATGCTCATGAGCGTGCATACGTTGACCCCGTAATTCTGCTGCACCGAGGTCCAGCACTGGATGGCGGTCGCGTCGAGGTCGTTGGCAGCCATCCAGTCATCGATGACGATGCCCAGCTTGGCCATCTTGACCAGCGCGGGCGAGGGCACACCCTCGGCCGGGAGATACGCCTGGATCTCCTCCAGACGCTGTTTCACCTTCGGGTCGTCGTCGGCCAGCTTATCGGCCGCGCCGAACACCTCGGAGAGATCGATGGTGCTGACGGTGATGCCATAGGCCTGGAGCAGTTTCTCGCTGAAGCGCACAGTGTTGAAGGCGTTGGGACGCGCGCCCACGGCGCCCAGCCGGGCGTTTCGCAGCCCCTTCATCACGCGACAGACGCCCACGAACTTCTGCAGATCGGCCTTGAACTCGTCACTGGTCGGGTGTACCGTGTGCAGCTCGGTCAGCGTGAACGGGAAGCCGTATTGGCGCAGGTTGTTGCATACGGAGATCTTGCCGCAGAAGGCATCTCGGCGCCGCTCCACATGGAACCCGTCCAGATCATCGGGATAGGCCTGGACCAGGATGGGCACGTCGAGGCCGGACAGCTTGATCGTGTCCGCCACGCCCTTCTCGTCGCCGAAGTTGGGCAGCACGACCAGGATACCGTCGATCCTATCCTGATTCGCCTTGAACAGCGCGGCGCACTTCTTGGCATCCTCCCAGGTCTCCACACCACCCAGCTTGGTGTCCGTCTCGCCCAGGATCACCGCGTCGATGTTCATCTCGTCCAGGACCTTCAAAATGTCCTGCCTCGCCTCGGTGACCAGCACGTCGGGGAAGAAATCCCGGTTACCGATGATGACGCCCAGCGTGACCTTTCCCTGCTCCATCTTCTCCGCTCCTTTCCTGGACTTGAGAGGGGCATAGGAACCGCAAAGGGCGCAAAGAGCGCCAAGTTCCCTTGTTATTCAAAACCCGCACGTTCATAAAGTGGAATAGGCAACACAATCCTTTCGTAGGGGCGCACGGCCGTGCGCCCTACTCAATTGGATACCACAAGTACCCAATCCCAAGGATGCCCCTGTTCGTCCTGGCCCGGCGGGGCGACGAAACGCCATCGGCCGTCGGCCTCAGACAGATCCGCCGTCCGCAGATCGCCCGTCCTGGGATCGAACCATCGCGCCTGGTATGGCTTACTCGCGGGCAATACAAGCTCGACCGCGCCGCCCACGGGCAGATAGGCCGCCACCACCTCCCGATCCTCCGTTGCCAGCGCCAACGGGCGCCGACCGGGCGCATACGCGCCCTGCGCGATCAGCTCCGGCGCGGGACGCATTCGATGGAAGGGCACGAGCTCGGTGAAGAAGCGGCGCAGGTGGAGCAGGGAGGCCAGTCCCGGCTGGTCCCGATCCAGGACGGCGAACGGTCCCCACGTATTCTCGAAGCCATGGATGATCCCCAACGCGCAGAAGGCGCCGCGCCAGGCGCCCCGCCGCGTGTGCTCCGGGTCGCAGAACTCATGGGCGGGGAATCCGAGCGGCAGCTCCGGGTTCCGCTCGTAGCCGTACTCGGCGAACACGGCTGAGCACCACCAACCCGCCAGGCTGCGCTCGATCTGCTCCTCGATCCCCATCGCCAGCCAGCCGTTCTCCCTGTCCCGCGTCCCCCACTCCTGGAACATGATGGCGTCGATCGCACCGGGGTCGGCGGCGAAGCGACGGGCAAAGGCCGGCTCCCGCGGGCCGTTATGGACCGACACGATATGCCCGTGCTGCGCCACCTGCTTCACCCAGCGCCCCATGCGCATGGCCCAACGGTCGGCCACCGGCTTGTAGTGCCAGTCACCATTGGGGTAATACTCATACTCGTTCATCAACGTCCAGAAGTAGACGCAGTTGAAGGCGTCGTAGCGGGCGATGAGATAGCGCATCCATAGCTCCTCCCACTCGGGGACGAAGATGTTTCGGCTATTGAAGGGGAACTCGAACCCCCAAGCTTCCATGATCATCTCGAAGCCCAGGCCCAGCTCCTCCGCCTGACGCACCACCTGATCCACCGTGTGGAAGTAGTCCAGGTTGAAGCGATCGAAGCGCGGCGATTGCTCGCTGCCTCCCCACGGCCAGGTGCGGCGGGTCTGCCAGTCGCTGTAGCCCTCGGGCGGGTGGAAGGGGCTCACGGGCACGCGCACCCGGAGCAGATTGAAGCCTTGCCCGGCCCGGCGGCGCAGAAACGACGGCACATCCAGGCCGCAGTGGGCCATGCCGAACAGGTTGTACGTGGTGTCCCCCAGGATGAAAGTCGCCTCGCCCGATTCGTAGTGGAAGCCCCAGGCACGCCCGGGGGTGGCCTTGAGGAACCCCCGTGTCTCCCGCGGCGTCACCTCGAATTCGCCCTCCTGATGGAGATCGGGATCCTCCGGGTACGCGGCGATGCGATACGTCCACCGCCCGACTTCGCCCGGGTTGAATCGCATCCGCCAGGTGCGATCCCCATCGTAGAAGCCAGGGATCGTGAACGCCCGGCCGGATGGCGCGGTAAAGGTGGCGTCCAACCTCACATCGGTGAACGGGTTCTCATACGCGCGCTCGCTTTGCACTGTCCATTCGTGCACAGTGCGATAGGGGATCTTCATCTCGCTCATCTCCTCCTCGCAAGACATCTCCGCGGCCTGAAAGGGCGCTTGACACGGCTCCCTCACGGCGGGCACGAAGACCACATTCTTGAAGAGGGTCCGTTATTCCTCCGGAGGGTATATCCGCTCCGGCGGCACGCGGCGTTTGGGGCGTTGGATGAGCTCGATGGTGATGCCGATCTCCTCCTCCGTGTCCAGATAGGCGTAGTGCCCATCTCCATCCAGCCCGAAGCCCGCGCCGTCCTGCGTCATGGCCAGCCCGGCCTCCTCCGCCCACGCCAGGGCCTCTTCCATGTCCTCTACCAACACGCCAAAGTGATGCACCCCATAGCCGTGCTCTTGGACGAACTCGGCGTATACCGTGTCCCCCTCCAACATCTCGATGAGCTCGATACGCAAAGGCCCGATCCAGGAGAGCGCGATGCGCATCCTGTACTCGGAAGGACGACCGCGGTACGTCATCCGCTTCACCAGCGGCTTGCCGTATGTGTAAACATGCCAGGGGCCAATGCCAAACCGTTCCCAGTAAGCCTTCATGGCTGCGTCCAGGTCCGGCACGATGATCCCCACCTGGGCGATCCCGTTCTTGAGAAACGGGAGTTGATCTTCCCTATCCGTATTTGGCATCACACATCTCCGTGTAGTCTGGAAATACGACGACGGACGAATGACGAAAGAAAGACCGCGTTCCTGGCATATCCTGGCGCTATGGCCGATCTCCTAACCGTGCCACCCGCGGGCCAACAGACGGAAGAACCGCCTTCTCCGCGAGCCCGCGCCTCGGCGATGATCGACAGGAAACTTACAGCAGGAACACGACCTTGATCGCCTTCCCTTCCATCGCCAATTGAACTCCCTCGGCGAATTGTGCGAGTGGGAAGCGATGGGTGACGAGTTTGTCGCCGGGGATCCGGCCCGAGGCCAACAACTGCAGAGCGAAGCGCTGGTGTCGTGGGGCAAAGGTGGTCGCGCCGATGAGGTGCAGGGCGTTGTAGTGCACGACGTTGATATCCACGGGCGGCTTGCTGTCATCCTTCGGAAGGCCGCCGAAGATGAGGATGCGGCCGCCCTTCTTGGCCATCTCCACCGCCTGGACCACAGAGACGGGCGCGGGCGTGGCTGTGATCACCACGTCTGCCCCCTTGCCATCGGTCAGTCGTCGCACCTCGGCAACCGGGTCCATCTTCGAGGAAACGACGACCTCGTCGGGCTCGAAAGCCTGGGCCAGGCGGATCCGCGCCTCGCCACGATTCACCAGGATGACGCGGTCGGCGCCACGCGCTCGCGCCAGGGAGATGTGAATGCAGCCGATGGGGCCAGCGCCGATGACCACCACAGTATCGCCCAGCCCCACCCGACCCCGCTCCTGGGCGTTGACGCACGAGGAGATGGGTTCCGAGATGGCGGCGTAGACCGGGTCCAGGCCGTCGGGCACCGGCCAGATGGAGCCCCACCGGATGGCCTCCTCTGGGATAGCGACATACTCCGCGAAGCCGCCAGGCCAATCCTGCGCGATCTCCCGATGGTTCTCGCACAGATCGAACTGCCCATTGATGCAGAAGTCGCACCGGTCGCAGTGGACCGGCGGCCCCACGGCCAACAGATCCCCCGGCCGCCATCTGCCCTGATACGTTGGCCCCACCTCAACCACCGTACCACAGATCTCGTGCCCGATGATCCACGGAAAGGCCACCCGCCGATGTCCACTTCGCAACGTTCGCAGATCGCTGCCGCATAGCCCGCAGGCGATCACCTTCAGGAGCATGCCGCCTTTGGGCACCTCGGGCATCGGCACGTCTTCCAGGGCGAACTTCATCGGTGCCCGCACGACGATCGCCTTCATCGTATCCGCCATCATGCTTTCCCCTCTTCCTAAGAGCGTGTCTGAAGATTTACCGATCAGGTGTTTGAGGGTCTCCCTCAGCTATCAGCTCCACAGGGGAAGGTGTGGAGGGGTCCTCCCCTCCACGGAAATTCCACTTTTCCGGCCCGCACCTGCCTTTCTCGGCCCTTTCCGAAGGACCCAGGCCGAGGCCGGGCAGGTCGAAGGCGGAAGAAGGGCTTTTTCCGGAGGGGCTCCGCCCCTCCGGGCCTCCCCGCAGAAGCAATGGCATTCCTCAGACGCGCTCTAAGCCCACCCTCGCCGCCTTCGGCGGACCTCCTTCCCTGGACTTTGGCCTTTTCCTTTGAGCCCCCATACACACGACTTTCTTCGCAGCACTACCCCATATCTCATTCGGGTGAGGGCAATGCCCTCCGCTACCCGAAAGGCCAAACTTGAGGGAAGGAGGCTGGGGTGAGGTCACCCTTCGCTTTCCATGGACAGCATAGCGTCCTGGAGTTGGCGCAGTTTGTACACGAACTTCGTCGGATCGGGCGCGAAGTTCTCCTCGGTCAGCATCGCCCCTTTCGGCACGTCCTGGAGGACCTTGCCGCCCGGAGCGATGCCAACCGGGATCCCCTTCACTGCTCTGGCCTCCTCGCAGGTGTAAATCCGTCCCAGGATGTCCGCGCTGCCGATGTCCCCCACCACCTCGCCGGCCTTCAGATCCCGCTTGGCGATGGCGACGACCTCGGAGACCAGCCGCCTGGAGGCCAGGGTCCTCTCCCCGTAGATGACCGCCTCCGCGATGGAAAGCGGGGTCTCCGCGCTACACAGGTGATAGGGACGATACAGCGTGTAGTAAGGGCCAGGGCCCATGGAGTAAAAGGCCATGTCTTCCCGGATGCGAGGGTCGTCCGTGGTAATGACGGCGAAGACGCCGGGGGCGACCTTACCCGTGGAGAAGTCGACACAGCCGCGATGGCCGAGGATGCCACCGTCCTCCCTGGGCACGTAAACCCGGCTCAGGTCCGGGATATCCACCTTCGCCCCGTGCATACCTGGAACATCCGGCACCAGGCCGGTGGCGTTGGACACGGCCGCCATCTCCACCATCGTCTTGGTGCCATCCTTGAAGGCGGCCAGCATCTTTGGGTTCATACCTTTGCGCTCAGCCTCCTCGCGGCAGGAATCCGGCGTGGCCCCGAAGTCAATGGGATTGTTCTTGCCCTTGCCCAAACACACGACCTCGAAACCCAGCGAGCGAGCCTGTTGATACAACATCATGCACACGCCCGGCTCGTCGCCAAAGGCCACGGTGTACACCGCCCCCTCCCGCTCCGCCAGGCGATTCAACAACACGCCCACGGTGACGTCCGCTTCCACGTTCAGCATCACCACCGTCTTGCGGCTCATGATGCCGTTCCAGGCCACCTGGGCGCCGACCTCGGCAAGCCCCGTGGCCTCCACGACGGCATGCAGACCCTCCAGCCGGGTCAGGAGCAGCGCGTCCTCCGTAACCAGGTACTTGCCCTCGCGCAGGGCGTCCTCAGCCCCGCCCAACCTGTTGGTCACACAGACCTGCGACTCAGAGAGCCCCATCGATCGAAGGGTCTGCAGCGGACGATCGATGTCGATATCCGCGAAGGCAACGGTCTCCATACCCGCCATCTGGTGGGTCACGTGAGCCATGCCCGAGCCCATCTGCCCACAACCCACCAGGCCGACACGGATCGGATCGCCTCGCGCCTCACGTTCCTGCAGATGTTCTAAGAGCTCCATGATGACACACCTTGCCGTGATGGCGTTGTCGACTCTTGGTGCCCTGGTGTCTTTGTGGTGGCATGGCCAGAGACGCCCTCAGACATGACCAAGAAGCTGCGCGATCGAGCCGCCCAGGATCGCGGCCTCGTCCTCTGGGCTCAACTTCAGCATCCGGATCTTCTCCAACTCCAGACGGGCGTAGGTGACCACATCCGGCTTCCCATGCGGGCCGTCCGTCCCGAAGATGACCCGGTCGGCGCCGAGCCTCTGCGCCGCCTCCTGGATCTTCCAGGGCATGACGACGCCACTGACGTCGAGAAAGAGATTGCGATGTGCCTGAGCCAGGGCAATAAAGCGGTCGATAAGGGACTCATCGGTGCAGAGGTATTTCCCCATGTGCGCGACGATGATCTTCGTCTCAGGGAAGGCCTTCGCCATGCGCTCGATGGCATCGTATCGGCCCATGCAGTCGATGAGACAGGGAACCCCCAGCCTGCCGGCGAGATCGATGACGGGATCGATCACGTATTCCGCCAGGCTGCACTCCCCGGCGTGGATCTTGATCCCCTTGAACCCCAACGGAGATCGCCCACTCGATCTGCTCGAGGACCGGGCGCTCATAGCTGGGTAGAGCGTACACATAGGGGATCAACCGATCCGGGAACCGCTCGACGGCCGCCTGGGCCATCTTGATGGAATGCTGGGTGGTGGTGGACATGGCGAACACGACGGACCTGTCGATCCCCACCTCATCCATGACCCGCACGATGGTCTCCGCATCGTACTCCGTCCGCAGCGCATCTCCGTGCTTCAGGTGGACGTGCGAATCTATGATCATAGGGTCTCCCATCTCGTCTGAACATACGACGATGGACGAAAGACGAAGGGCAAAGGGCAGATGGAACGGTCCGTCGCCCATCGTCCGCCGTCATCTCTTCAAACCAGCTGGGCGAGCTCCCTGAAGTCCTCTTTCACGTGCTCGTAAAGCCGCTTGTACAGCGCGAAGTATCGCATGTACAGCTCGTGGTTTTCCCCGTTCGGCTCCATGCGATCGATGTACTCCGCCCATTCCTTGGCCACGGAGAAGTCCTTGAAGACCCCCGTGGCCACGCCGGCCAGGATGGCATCGCCGAACGGGGCGCCGGTTCGGCGCTTCACCAGCACCGTCGGCACGTTGAAGACGTCGGTGATGATCTGCCGCCACAACTTGCTGACCGCTCCACCCTCATTCAGCACCAGCGGGAGATTGAGCTTCAGGCCAGCCTCCCGGATCAGCCGGAAGTTGTCATACAGCGCGTAGGCGACCGCCTCCATCATGGCCCGGACGATGTGCCCCTTCGTGTGATTGAGGGACAGGCCGAAGATCACGCCGCGAGCTAGCGGGTCCCAGATCGGGGTCCGCTCCCCCATCAGGAACGGCAGGATGATCAGCCCCTCGCTGCCCGGGGGGACCCTCTGCGCCTGCAGGTTCAGGAGATCGTAGGAGGAGACCCCCAGTACCCGCTCCACCTCGACCTCATACTGGGAGAAGACATCGCGCAGGTATCGGATCGACTGGCCGCCGGTCATGGTGGAGGGCACGGTGACGTAGGTATTCGCGGAGTCCACGGTGTAGGGGAAGTTGATCATCAGCCGGCCCACAGGCGAGAAGATGAAATCCAAGTCTCTGTGAACGACGCCGAAGTTGCCCACGCTGCCGAGGTTGCTCTGGATATCCCCTTCCTCGACGGCGCCGGCCCCCACCCAGCCGGCGTTGCAATCCACCTGCCCGGCCGCCACCGGAATGCCCGGCACCAGCCCCGTCTGCTCCGCGGCCCGTGGCGTCACCTCGCCCACGACATCCGTGCACTCGAAGAGATCGGGCATCAGGCCCGGGTCGATCCCGATCTCCCGCATCAGACCCTCTTCAAACCGGCGCTCGCGCAGGTTGTAGGCTACGCCATAGAACGCCGCGGCGGAGTAGTTCAGCGTCGCCTTGCCCGTGAGTCGAAGCGTGATGAACCCATCGATGGTCAAGGCTTTCCATATCTGCTTGAACGAGTCGGGCCGGTTGTTCTTCTCCCACAGCAGGTTGACGAGGGTAGGGTGATCCTCCAGCCGATTGCCGGTGATCTGGAAGATCCGATCCTCTCCGATGCGCTCCTTGAGCCATTCGACCTCTTTCGTCGCCCGGCGGTCCATCAGGTTGTACGCGCGGTGGATGGGGTTGTGATCCTTATCCACCATCACCATAGAGGGCAACGCGGAGGAGACCGCGATCCCCCGTATCTCCCTCGGGTCCACGCCGGATTGCTCGCGCACGCCCCCGATGAGGCGACACGCGATCTCCCAATAGAGATGTGGGTCGTGTTCTGACCAGCCGGGATGTTCGTGGATGAAGGGATATTCCTCAAAGGCGAAGCCCAGGACATCGCCCTGGGCGTTGATGATGCACGCCTTGGCACCCCCCGTGCCGTAATCGACGCCGATCAGGTAATCCGCCACGGTGGCCCCTCCCTGTCCTGTTCATGGGGGTCGCTTTCCATGCCTTTGGCTGACGCGAATCACTTAAACCCTGTCAATGCGATCCCGCGCACGATCCAACGCTGGAACAGGAAATACACGATGGTGATAGGCAGGATCACCAGCACGGAGGCGGCCATGGAGAGGTCCTGGCGCGAGCCGTGCTGGGAGTTATACCAGGTGAGCATGATGGGCAACGTGCGCCGCTCCGTCGTGGTGATGACGATCAACGGCCACAGATAGTCATTCCAGGTCCCCATGAACTGAAAGATGCCCAGAGTGGCCAGAGCCGGTCCCATCTGCGGCAAGATGATCCGCCAGTAGATGCTGAACTCGGACGCGCCGTCGATCCGGGCCGCGTCGATCAGCTCGCTGGGAATGCTCTCGATGAACTGCTTCATGAGGAAGATGCCAAAGGCGTTCACCGCCGAGGGGACGATCAGCCCCCACAGGGAGTCCGTCAGGTGCAGGCGGACCAGGATCAGATAGGCCGGGATCATGGTGACCTGGAAGGGGATCATCATGGTCGCCAGGATCAGCGTGAACAGGAGGTTCTTCCCAAAGAACTGGTATTTGGCGAAGATAAAGCCCGCCAGCGAGCTGGTGAACAGGATCATGGCCACCACGCTGACGCTGACGAAGAGGCTGTTGAAGTAAAAGCGGGCCAATGGCACCCGGGGATCCGTGAAGATCGTCCGGTAGCTCTGCAACGTGGGATGCTCCGGGATCAGGGTCGGGGGCAGCTTGATGATCTCCGTAGAGGACTTGAAGGAGGTACCCAGCATCCACAGGAACGGCACCAGGGTCACCAGGCAGCCCGCCGTCAACACCCCGTAGATCAGGAGACGTCCCAAGGAGACGCCTATCCTATGCCTCGCCCTCGACCGAACGCCGGACTTCGTCATTGCACCCGCGCTTTGTACAGTAGCCATGGATCAATACTCCCACTCTTGCCGCAAGACGCGTAACTGAATCAGGGTGGTGATCAGGATGATCGCAAAGAGCGCGATCGCCATCGTGGCCGCCAGTCCCATCTCCTGGTGGCGGAAGGCCGTCTCATAGATGTGCAAAACGAGCGTGCGGGTGGCGTTACCCGGCCCCCCACGCGTCATCACGTAGAAGATGACGAACACCTGCCAGGAGGAGAGCATCGTCATCACGATCACGAAGGTCAACGTGGGGCGCAGAAGGGGCAGCGTGATGCGCCAGAACCGCTGCCAGGCGTTGGCCCCATCCACCCGGGCCGCCTCGTGAAACACCTCCGGGATGCCCTGAATCCCGGCGATGAAGATGACCAGGTTATAGCCCATGTCCTGCCAGACATAGGTCACGATCAGACAGATCATGGGAAGGGGAACGCCGAGAACGGTGGTCTGCGGATCGCTCAGCCAGGACATCCCTTTCAGGCCCACCGACCGCAAGAGCAGGTTGAGGAGCCCAAACGTCGGATTGTAGATGACCCCCCAGACCAGGGATACGGCGACCAGGGAGGTGACGGTGGGCAAGAAATAGATCGTGCGAAAGATCGTCTTGAACCGCTCACGCACCGACTCGATCAGCACAGCCAGCGGGAGGGTGATCGCCAGATTCAATGGGAGCACCAACAGGGCGAAGATGAAGGTGTTCTTGACGGCGACGCGAAAGAGCCGCCCGGAGGGGGAATCGGAGAACAGATCCAGATAATTCCCTAAGCCCAGAAAACGATTCTCCCCTCCCAAGCCCAGAAATCCCCCCTGTCGGGTCGGGCTGTACCGGAAGAAGGTGATCAGCACGGCCCAGATCATGGGCAGTAATGTGAAGGCCATCATGTAGATCATGATCGGAGTGAGCGACGTGGTGACGAAGAATCGCTGGCTCCGAGACAGCCCACCTTGCCTGCGTCCTAGGATCGTCATGGGACCCTCGCTCTCTAAAGAGTGTGTCTGAAAACTCACCGCCAAGGTGCCTGGGAACATCCCCCAGCCGCGTGCTCTCCACGAAACCCCGCTCTTCCAGCCCGCACCTATCCCCTTCGGCCCTTTTCGCGGGGATCCGGGCCGAGGCCGGGCAGGTCAGGGACAAGCGATGTGAAGGGTTTCCCCTCCACAAGCAGGGGCCGGATGACCCGTCCTACTCTCCAATCCTGCCCGCAGCGACCCTCACCGAAAGGGATACACCACCTAAGCGGCGGGGCCTGGGCAACGCCCCGATGGGGTCACCCAGGCCCTGATTCCACTCACGACTTGATCTTGCTGTCGATCATGGCGTTCGCCTCTTCATGCATGATGGCCAACGCCTCTTCCACCGTATGCTGTCCCTGCATCGTCTCGACCAGGCGGGTCGCCACGACGTTGTACCAGATGAAGTCACGATCCTGGAGGTCTCCCACATAGCGGCCATAAGGCAGCACCTTCAGGCTGGGACCCAGCCAGTCGAGGTCGTTGAGGAGGGTGGGATCCTCGGCGACGGCCTTGAGGGCCGGCACCGTGCCCGTGGTCACGTTCCACTCTCGGGCGTTGGTCTGATCGATGGTGCAGAACTTGCTGAACTCCCAGGCCGACTGCAGGTTCTCGCTGTTGGGCGACACCACCTTGCCCCAGCCGGAGTCGGCGGCAAAGGCCATCTGGTCTCCGTAGTATGGGCAGGAGACATAGTTCCACTCGTCCGGGAAGTCCGGGTGGTTGATGCGGGCCACCGGCACGATCCAGGGGCCGATGTAGCCGATCGCCACCAGGCCCTGGAAGAAGGCGTCGCCGACCCAGTTGGAGTCCAGATTGAAGGTGAAGGGATCGACGACCTTGTCCTTGACCGCCATGTCCACCAGCCACTGCACGGTCTCCTGAGCCTGGGGCGTCAGGAAGTTCAGATGGACCTTGTCGTCTGCGAAGTAGTCGCCGCCACGCTCCAGGATGCCCTCCCACAGCAGGAAGCCCAAACCATCGCCGGTGACATAGTGGAAACCGGCCACGGTCATGACATCCCCTTCCCACTTGGTCAGCTTCTTGGCATCCTGGACCAGCTCATCCCATGACCCCCACTCCGGCGGGTACGGCAGTTCGGCCTCCCCGTACATCCGCTTATTGACCAGGACACCGCCGTTCTCCAGGTTGTACTCGTTGGGAAGCCCGTACAGCGTGCCCTCCCAGACGTAGCCATCCAGCGGCGCGGCGTAGAACAGATCGCGCGCCTCGGACAGGGTGATCACGTCCTCCGGCGCCGGCGACAGGGTTCCCCCCTTGGCGTAGGACTGGACCCAGCTCCCGAACATCTCCATGATATCGGCCTCATTCTTGGCCGCCATCGAGGTCTGGATCGTCTGGATGAACTCGTCGTAGGGGAAGTACTCGTACTTGATCTCCACATCCGGGTGGCTCTCCTGCCACTTCTCGATGAGGGCCTCATTCGCTTGCACGAAGGCAGGGTTGCTATGGGACCACAGGCGGAGAGTCACTTTACTGGGGGCAGGCGTCGGCTTCTCCGACTCGGCGGCGGGCGCTGCTGAGGGCGCGGCGCAGGCGGCCGCCAATGAGGCTGCGGCCAAACCGGCTGTGCCCGTTCCCACCAGCCGAAGGAAATCCCGCCGTGACATCCCGTGAGATCGCTTTGCGCTCATTTCTTTCCTCCCTAACGGATGATTGTTGGAAACTGCCGACCTATCAGCTACCTGCCATCGATTGAGAGCGCCGTCTCATCGCACCAGTGGCACCACCTCCTTCCCTCACTCCATAGGCATGGTCCCGGTCACGGGCATCCCCTCCGTTGGATGTGATGCCCGTCTTCGTCAGGATCTCGCGCGCTCGATTGCACGAGGCACAGGCGGGATTGGCGCACAACAGCGCGGCCGGATCCCCCCGAAGCAGGTCAACCACCGCGTCGATCAGATCCTGCCCACGCATGAGCTGGACGGGAGCCGCCCCCACGACTCCCTTGCGCACGACCCCTCGCGCCTCCAGGACCGGGCCGATGGCCTCGAACCCGGCCGAGCAGCCGGGCGGCCGCAGCAAAGGGACGTACACTGTCTGCCCATCGGGCAGCACCACCGGCACCGGCTCGTCCGGCTTCGGCCAGGTATACCCCCAATACGGCACGTCCGCACACGCCTCGCCCACGTGGATCGTGGAATTGCGATTGTGACCCACACCCAACAGCAGCACATATCCGCCCAGGCGCGCCAGGCGGGCCGGCGGGCTGTCCGGCCCCAACCCCGGCATCAGATGGTGTCCCTCGATCAGCGCGGCCGCATCCGCCCCCCAGACCGCCACCGAGTGAGTGGGATGCCAGCTCCGCCGCACGCCCGGCTGCTGCCGGAACACCTCGGTGATGCGCCCCACCCGGGAAGGCGTGCGCCGCACATCAAACCCTCGCCTCTCCCAGGCGAAGGTGGGCACCATCAGCGTGCCCGTGGGCCCTACCACCTCTTGAAAGGCCCGGATCACCGCCTCCGCCCCGCCGTCCACATACCCCATGCTGCGCAGGGAACTGTGAAAGAACACCCGATCCCCCGCGCCAAGCCCCAACGTGCGCAGGTCGGCCGCGATCCGCTCCTGCGTGACGACGGGACGCCCTCGCAGATGCTCGGCTTCGGCCATCCGCCGCCTCACAGATAGACGACCGCGTCCAGATTCTGCGGCCGATCGGGATCCAGCCTCTTCGCCATGGAGCGATGGTAGGCCATCAACTGGAGCAACGGCAGATACAACACGCCACGCGCTGTCTCCGGCAGGCCGCTCTTCAACGTGACGACGAATTCGGCGCCGCCGAGATCGTCCGACGCGCCATCCTCGGCGATGGCCAACACCCGGGCTCCCAGCCCGCGCATCTCCCGCAACACGGCCACCTCATGCTCACGCACCGAATCGGACACCATCCCGATCACCAGGGTGCGCTCGTTCACCATCGACTTGGGGCCGTGGCGAAACTCCATGAAGTGAAAGGCCTCGGCATAGGTGAGGGACATCTCCTTCATCTTCAGCATGGTCTCACAGGCCAGGCCATAGTAGATGCCGGAGCCCAGGAAGAACACCCGATCGATCGCCAGATCGCCCCCCAACCGCTCGGCCAGGTCGGCGTGATCATCCAGCAGGGTCCGCCCCACCTCGGGCAGCCGCTCCAACGAGGCCAGATACGCGTCGTCGCCGGCAGCCCAGCCCGCCAGCACCTGCGTCAGGACATACATGCTGGCAAAGGATCGGGTCTGGGCGATGCTCCTCTCCTGCGCGGCGGGAGCCCCCAGCACCGCCTGCCCGGCCTGGGCCATCGGAGTATCCGGATAGCAGGTGACCACCATCACATCAGAGCCACCGTGGGCCTGGAAAGTCTCTATGGCCCGCAACGTCTCCGTGGTCGTGCCAGAGCGGGAGACGGCCACCAGCAGCGGACGCCGGGCCGATCCCAACACCGCATCCGGATAAAACCACAGCTCGGAGGACGGCAGGCCACGCGCCCGTCGGCCGGCGAGCCGTTGCAACAGGGCCGCCGCGGCCAGGGAGAGATAGTAGGTCGAGCCGCAGCCGATGAACAGGACCTCATCCGGGTCCCGCCTCAGGAGGGCGTGCACCTCATCGGCGCTCTGGCGGGCGCCGGCCAGCGTCTGGCCCCACACCTCCGGCTGCGATGTGATCTCCTCATAGGTGTATCGACCGCGTTCTGTGGTTGGTGTGTCGTTCCCCATGGCATCTCCTTGTCCAGATATGATGTCATGTCGTGAGCTTGCGACAAGAGACGAAAGACGAAGGACGAAAGGTCTGCTCGTGATCACAATGGATCACAGGACGATCTTCATCCAGGTAGGCCCAACAGACGGTAGGCGTTAGCATGGTAGATCTTGCGCAACACCTCATCCGGGAGATACACGCCATAGATGCGCCACCGGCCCTGGCGAGGGACCCCCTCGATCCCATAGGCGAAGTACTCGTCGTCCGTCTCCAGGAAGCGATAGTAGATGCGATACAGCGCCGGGTTCACCGGCTGGTCGATCCCGAACAGCACCCGATCCTGATACTCGATCAGGAAGCGACGGGCGGTGTACGGCTGGCGGCCCAGCTCGGCGATCCGCTCCGCGATGTCCACGTAGAAGTTGGGGCACTCTTCCATCAGGTTCGCCACCCAGGTGAGATTCTCGGCATAAGCCCCCACGTGAGCGCCGATGAAGATCGTCTCCGGATGGCGGCGCACCAGATTGGCGAATTGGCCGATGACCGCCTCAAACGAGGGGAACCCCGGACCGTAGAAGTGCCAGTCGGGATGGGCATAGAGCTCCTCCCAACGCTCGTTGAAGCGATCCAACGGGTCGAAGAAGGCGACGGGATCGGCGATGTGGATGAGAACGGGGAGCCCCAGCTCGCCCGCCGCCTCCCATAACGGATCCAGCCGCTCGTCGTCCACGGGGACCATGCACCCCTCGCTATCCCGGATGCCCAGCCCCAGGTCCTTCCACACCTTCAGGCCGCGAGCGCCCATGGCCGCGCTGCGGCGCAGGCTCTCCACGGCGTATCGCGGGAAATCCGGATCCTCGGCCCAGCGCTCCCAGTTCAGCCGGGCGAAGACGACGAAGCGGTCGGGATAAGGCCGCTGGAAGTGCTCGATGTGCTCGGCCAGGATGTCATCCCAGCCGCCGTCCAGGTCCACGATCATTTGCACGCCCGCCTCGTCCATCAGCGCCAGCAGCTCCTCCACCGGCCGCTTTACCCAGTTGCCGAAGACCGGCCCCAGATGGTTGTGGACGTCCACGACGGGGAAGCGCGGCCGCTCGATCCGCGTCTCCTTGACGACCAGGCGCGGCCGCGGCATGTACTCTCGCAACAACAGCTCATCAGCCGGGATCTGTCTCGTCTTCATCGTGGCGGAATGTCAACCTCCTCACCTTGGATCTTCTCAACCGCCCTTTTGTAGGGACAGGTCTGAGACTCGCCCCATTGGTATCAATTTAAGCTCGTAGGGGCGAGGCATCCTACGGCGTTGATGCCGCGATGCATGACCTCTACATCAGATGTGCCAGCGTTCATGCTGACGGTGCTTCCGAGGATGCCTCGCCCTTACACTCTTTCAGGCGTGCCGGCCCCTACATGGTGAAGAGCGGCAAGTGAAGGTCCTTACCTACGTCGTTAAGTTGATGCGCATGGGGCAGGTCTGAGACCTGCCCCTACCACTCGATGTGATAGGGACGCAGGGCCATGCGCCATTGCATCTATGACCCTGTTACCGAGGACAGCCTCACCGTGTACTTCAGCGCCGTCGCCAGGCTGCCCGGGTCCGCGATCCCCCGGCCGGCGATATCGAAGGCGGTGCCGTGCGCGGTGGTCCCGCAGACGACCGGCAGCCCCATGAACAGCGTGGCGCCCGAGCGGCGCGCCAGCAACTTGCGCGCGATGTTGGCCTGGTCGTGATACATGCAGACCACGCCGGCGTATCCTTGATCCATGGCCGTCAGGAACAATGTGTCGGCCGGGAAGGGGCCCTGGGCGTCGATCCCTCGCCGTTGCGCCTCCTCGATGGCCGGGCCGATCTCGTCGATCTCCTCCCGTCCGAAGAGGCCCCTCTCGCCGGCATGGACGTTCAGCGCCGCCACCGCGATCCTGGGATGCTCGATCCCGGCCCGCACCAGGGCCTCGTGCATCCGCTCGATGTACCGGAGCACCCGATCCTTCGTAATCAGGCCCGCGATCTGACGGAAGGGGACGTGCTCCGTCACGGCGACGGTCCACAGGGAGTCCACCACGCCCAGGATGAACGCGTCGGTGCTCCCGGTGAAGTCGGCCAGGTACGCAAGCTCATCCATGTAGTCGTACCCGGCCAAGTGGAACGACTCCTTGTTCATGGGCGCCGAGACCACGCCATGCACCTCCCCGGCCATGGCCAGCTCGAAGGCTTTGCGCAGGCACAGGGCGGCGGCCCGCCCCATGGCCGGGTCCACCTGGCCCCGGGGGATGCGATCGATGCGCACCCCCTCCGGGCGGAGGACGTCCACGCGCGGCGGGGCGAACTTGGCCTCGGCCGGCGACGAGATCGGCTCGAACGCCAGATCCGCGCCGACGATCCCGGCGGCCTCCCGCATGACCGACAGGTCACCCACGACGAAGGGGCGACAGCTCGCATACGTCTCATCCTGGGAGAGGACCTTGACGACGAGCTCCGGCCCTATCCCCGCCGGATCTCCCATCGTGATGGCGATGATCGGCTTTTCCATGATCCGTCGTCCGTCCTTCTCAATCGATGATCGCGTCCACGAT
>JAADGJ010000025.1 GCA_013152435.1 Chloroflexota bacterium
GAGATAAGGACAAACGATGGCACAAGATCGATTGATCGTTCGCGGGGCACGAGAACATAACCTGAAGAACATCGACGTGGAGATCCCCCGCATCTCATCGCGATTCACTCATACGAGGTGAGGGAATGATCGCATGGCCGTGCCGGTTGTGGTTCGCCGGAAAGGGCGTAATCGATGTTGACACCTGATCGTAAATCTGGTACATTACGTTCGGCTTTTTCGAAAGGCGGTTTTGCATAGCGGAACATCGACATAGAAGAACCGGGGTCTCCCCGGTCACTTCCTCCGCATGAGAGCGCTTCTCATGTGTCGCCCTCAGCGAAGATGCTGAGGGGCCTCGCCACCGACGTCGAGATGTGGGTTGTTCCTACCCGGTTCTCGTTCCTTCCATTGCTCCCATTCGCTGGGCGAGGGTGTACCCCACGCGATCCGGTGAGCAGTGTTTGATATCCTCTCTGGCGTGACAGGTCGTTACAGTTCTTTGGGAATAGGCAGATCCACGTTGTTTCGCGTGTTGGCGCGTCCCGACCCGGTGAGCGCGCGGAAAAGATGTAGTGGAGGGCGTCCCATATGACCATGGCGCAGCGGGACTACACCATTCAGGCTCTGCATCATGCCCTGGTGGTTTTGGATACGTTTCTGGAGGCCGACAGGCCGACTCAAGGCATCAGCGAGATCAGTGAAAAGTTGGGGTTGAATAAGAGCCGGGTGTTCCGGATCCTCAACACACTGGAGCAGCACGGCTTTGTGGAACGGGATCCGGAGACCAAACGGTATCGGCTGGGAGTGCGGTTGATCACGTTTGGGGAGGCCGTGCGACGCCATTTGGACGTGGTGCAGGCGGCCGATCCCATCCTGGACGAGTTGGCCGAGCGGACCGGCGAGACGATCTATCTGGGCGTGGCGGATGGCCATGAGGCCGTCTGTGTCGCCCAACGGGAGAGCCGGTACGGTGTCCGGCTGTATGCCGAGATCGGGCGCCGCGTTCCACTCCACGTGGGCGGGGTGCCCAAGGTGCTGTTGGCCCACATGCCGCCGGAGAAGCGCTCCCGGGTGTTGCATAACGGCCCGCTGCCGCGCATCACCGAGCATACGATCACGGATCCCGATCGGCTGGAGAAGATCCTGGAAGGCATCCGCCAGCGAGGGTATGCGGTGGAGGCGGATGACCTGGATCTGGGCGCCCACTCCGTCGCCGCCCCCGTGCGTGACTACGCTGGGCGCGTCGTCGCCGCCGTGAGCATCGCCGGCCCCAGCCAGCGCTTCACCCCGGACCGGATTCAGGAGTTCATTCAGCTCATTTGTCACGCTGCCGATCGTATTTCCGCCCGCCTGGGATATCTTCCAAGCCAGAAGTCGTGATAGGAGGAACTCGCATGAAGCGTATTTACGAGGCCTTGGATCGTTCCGCGGAAGCCGCCATGCTGGCTGACCTCTCCATTGACGCGCCGTGGGCGTTGATCGAGCGCTTCTCCACATTGGTGCGGGAGTCAGGGAGTGAGGATGAGCGCATCGCGGCCCAATACATCAGCGATCAGTTATCCCGTTGGGGGGTGCCCCATACCGTTTACGAGCCGGAATTGTACCTGAGCGTGCCGCGTTCCGCCAGCGTAGAAGCCCAGGGGAGGACGTTGCGGGCGAAGTCTCCTGCCTTTGCCGCCTCGACCGGCGACGCCGGGCTGACCGGACAGGTGGTCTACGTCCCGGCCCAGATGGCGACCGGGGTCGGTGATCTCTTCGATAAGACGGCCGAGGAGACGGTGGACGTGGCGGGCAAGATCGTGCTCACCCATGGGTACGCCATGCCCGGCTCCGTGCGCGATCTGGAACTCCGGGGGGCCATCGGCCAGATCTATATCAACCCGGGCGAGGACATCCACTGGGGCATCTGCACGACCATCTGGGGCACGCCGGACCTGGACAACATCGAGCGCAAGCCCAAGACGCCGGTGGTGGCGGTGAACAACCCGGATGGGCTCTGGCTGCGTGACCTGGCCCAGCAGGGGGATCTGACGGTGACCCTCCGCACGGAGTTGTGGGAGGGATGGGCCGAATGCCCGCTCGTGGTGGCGGAGATCCAGGGCACCGATGAGCCCGAGCGCTTCATCCTGGTGCACGGACACCTCGACTCGTGGGCCGTGGGCATCGGGGACAACGCCGTTGGCGACGCGGCGATGCTGGAGCTGGCCCGGCTGTTCTGGCGGCATCGGGACAAGCTCCGCCGCTCGGTTCGCATCGCCTGGTGGCCGGGACACTCCACAGGGCGCTATGCGGGTTCCACCTGGTACGCGGACACCTTCGGGCTGGATCTGGCGGAGAACTGCATCGCCCAGATCAACATCGACAGCCCGGGCTGCCGATGGGCTACCGAGTATTACGATATCTCATGGATGAAGGAGACCGAGGCGTTCTGTCAGCAGGCGATCAAGGACGCGACGGGGAAGGAGGCCAGTGGCGGTCGACCCCACCAGGCCGGGGATTATTCCTTCAACAACATCGGCATCTCCTCCTTCTTCATGCTCCTGTCCACCATGCCCAAGGAGCTGATCGAGGAGAAGGGCTACTACCCTGTGGGCGGCTGTGGTGGCAACATCGCCTGGCACACGGAGCACGACACCCTGGAGATCGCCGATCGGGATAACCTGTTGCGGGACCTCAAGGTGTATGTGACGGCGTTGACCCGGGTGGTCAACGCGCCCATATATCCGTTCGACTTTATCCAGCTGGCCGATGAGTTCGTGGACACGCTGACGCGGTACCAGGAAGCGGGCCAGGGGAAGTTCGATCTGACGCCGGCCCTGGAGGAGGCGAAGGGGCTGCGGGCTGATCTGGAGCGCTTCTACCAGGCGGCCGAGGCGGCCGTGGACGCGGGCGATGGGCGGACGAGGGTCATCAACGACACCATCCTGGCCCTGGCGCGCGTGTTGGTGCCCATCAATTACACCCGGCACGGGCGATTCCGCACAGAGCCGGCGCTCAGCATTCCGCCGCTGCCCGACCTGGCGCCCATTCAGCGCCTGGGGACGCTGCCGCCGGATAGCGACGAAGCGAAGTTCACGTGTACCCATCTGTTGCGCGGCCGCAATCGGGTGATCTGGGCGCTGCGTGAGGCCCGCCGGCTGGTGGCCGACGCGCTGGAAGAGAGCTAAGCCCAACCCGCAACCCGCAACACGCAACACGCAACACGATTGCGTATCCGTCCGGAGGAACCATCATGTCCGTCTTAGAGCGCATCCATCAGCACATCGACGAGCACTTCGACGAGCACCTGGAGCGCGTGCGGCGCCTGGTGCGGCAGCCGTCCATCAGCGCCGATGGCACGGGGATGGCGGAGACGGCGGCCCTGGTCGCTGATCTCATTCGGGAGGCCGGCGGCCAGGCGGAGATCGTGCCCACGCCGGGGTATCCGGTGGTCTTCGGCGAGATCAACGTCGGCGCGCCCAAGACCTTGCTCGTCTACGGCATGTACGATGTGCAACCCGTGGTGGGGGAGACCTGGGACGTCTCAGATCCCTTCGGCGGCGAGGTGATCGACCTGCCGAACCTGGGCCCCTGTCTGGTCAATCGGGGTGTGTACAACAGCAAGGGGCCGCTGGCCAACTTCTTCAACGCGCTGGAGAGCTTCCGGGCGGTGGGGGAGCCCTATCCGGTCAACCTCAAGTTCATGGTCGAAGGCGAGGAGGAGCTGGGAAGCCGCCACCTGCCCGGCTTCGTCGAGGAGTACAAGGATCGGCTGCAGGCCGACTTCGCGTTCTTCCCCTTCTATGCCCAGGACCCGAACGGCAAGGTGATCATGTACCTGGGCGTGAAGGGCATCCTCTTCATGGAGCTGGTCGCCCGGGGCGGCGACTGGGGTGGCCCGACGACGCGAGGGATCCACGGCTCCAACGCGGTGTGGTTCCACAGCCCCACCTGGGTGCTGCTCCACGCGCTGACCAGCATGATCACGCCGGACCAGAAGCACATCCTCATTGATGGCTTCTACGATGACATCGTCCCGCCCAGCGCCGAGGACGAGGAACTTCTGGAGCGGCTGATCGAGACCTTTACGCCGGAGACGCAGCTGCAGGAGAACGACGTCCGGCGCTTCAAGTACGATCTGACGGGCGTTGACCTGTTGCGCAAGTACCTCTACCAGCCGACCCTGAACATCGACGGCATCATCTCCGGCCATACGGCCGAGGGCACCAAGACGCTCTTGCCCCACGAGGCGCGGGCCAAGATCGATATCCGCATGGTGCCCAATATGCGGCCGGAGCGTATGCTCCAGCTGGTGAAGGACCATCTGGCCCGCCACGGATACGCGGACAAGATCGAGGTCGTGGCCAATGACGCCTATCCGCCGGCCAAGACCCGGCTGCGGGGCAACCCCGCGGCGGAGGCGCTGGTGAAGACCTACCGTGATCTGGGGTTCGAGCCGGAGATCTGGCCGCATCTGGGAGGCTCGGCGCCGTTCTACCTGTTCACCGAGGTCCTGAACATCCCCACCGCCATGGGCGGGCTGGGGCATGGTGGACGGGCCCATAGCCCCAACGAGTATGCCACGTTGGAAGGCATGCGGCTGTGTGAGAAATCCATCGCAGCATTCCTGGTCAATCTGACCTCCGCGTAACCATGGCCAAGTACATCCTGCAGCGGTTGCTGGTGTCCATTCCGGTGCTCTTCGGGGTCACGGTGATCGCCTATTTCATCATGACGTTGGCCCCGGGCGACGCGGTGGACATGTTGGTCAACCCCGGGTTGAGCGCCGAGGATATCGCGCTGAAGAAGAAGGCGTTAGGGCTCGATCAGCCGGCCCCGGTGCAGTACATCAAGTGGCTGAAGGAGGTGGCCCATGGAAACCTGGGATACTCCTTCACCAATCGCCAGCCCGTCACCCGCCGCATCGGGGAGCGGATCAAGCCGACGCTGACGCTGGCCTTCTCCGCCCTCTTCCTGTCCTACCTGATCGCCATCCCGATCGGGGTGCTTTCGGCTGTGCGGCAGTACTCGCTCCTGGACTACGCGGCCACGATCTTTTCCTTCCTGGGCGTCTCCATACCCTCGTTCTTCTTCGGTCTGTTGATGATCTACATCTTCGCGCTCAAGCTGGATCTGCTGCCCACGGGGGGGACGCAGACCATCGGCGCTCCGCCGACGTGGGGCGACCGTCTGGCGCATCTGGTGCTGCCGATGATCGTCCTCAGCCTCCAGAATACAGGGGTGGTCATGCGCTATACCCGGTCCAGCATGTTGGACGTGATCCATCAGGATTACGTGCGCACGGCGCGGGCCAAGGGGCTGCACGGGCGCGTGGTGATCTTCCGTCACGCGCTGCGCAACGCCCTGATCCCGGTGATCACCCTGGCGGGCCTGCAGTTCCCCTTCCTGCTGGGCGGGGCCATCATCACCGAGCAGATCTTCAACTGGCCGGGGATGGGGCGGCTGGCGGTGGAGGCCATCAACCAGCGCGACTATCCCACGATCATGGGACTGAACCTGCTGGCTGCGGTGATGGTCATCATCGGCAACCTGCTGGCGGATGTGTTCTACGGCATCGTGGATCCGCGGATCCGGTACGCGAGGGATTAAGCCATGACCATCGGTGAGACGCACACGGAACAGGGTGAACATCCTGATCCGGCGGAGGCGTTGACGGCTGCAGGGCTTCGCCATGAGCAGATCTCCATGACCCGGCTGATCTGGCGACGATTCCGGCAGCACCGTCTGGCGGTCATATCCAGCGTCGTGTTCCTGATCGTCGTGTTGACCGCCGTGTTCGCCGACGTGATCGCCCCGTACGATCCCTACTACATCGATCCCACCGTGTTCGATCAGGCGCCGACGCCCGCGCATCCCCTGGGCACCGATCGGGTGGGCCGGGACGTGCTGAGCCGGCTCATCTACGGCGGCCGGGTATCCCTGTCCGTGGGTGTGGTGGCGGTCAGCATCTACATGGTGATCGGCACGATGCTGGGGGCGCTGGCGGGCTACTACGGGGGATGGGTGGATGGCGTGATCTCACGCCTGGTGGATATCGTCCTCTCCTTCCCCACGCTGATGTTGATCCTGGTGTTGGTCAGCCTGCTGGGGCCCGGCCTGCGCAACATCATGCTGGTGTTGGGGCTGTTGGGATGGCCCCAGGTGGCCCGTATCGTGCGCGGGGAGTTCCTGCGGCTTCGCGTCCAGGACTTCATCCTGGCGGCCGAGGTGGTGGGGGCCACCAACCGGCGCATCATCGTGCGCCATATCCTGCCCAACGCCATGGGCCCCATGCTGGTGGCCGCGACCTTTGGGGTGGCCAACGCCATCCTGTCCGAGTCAGCTTTAAGCTTCCTGGGCTTGGGCGTGCAGCCGCCGACGGCCAGTTGGGGACAGATGCTGAACGAGGCGCAGTCGCTGACGATCCTGGAATCCAAGCCGTGGTTGTGGGTGCCGCCCGGCATGATGATCCTGATCTCCGTGTTGAGCATCAACTTTATCGGCGACAGCCTACGCGACGCGCTGGATCCGCAGCTGCGCCGTTGAGGTCCATTTCTAATCTCTAATCACCAATCTCCAATCCAAGAGAGGAGGAAGACATGAGATCGCTGCGTTCCCTCAAGATCGTGTCCGGCATCATGCTGCTGGCTATGTTGTTCCCGTTGTTGGCGGCATGTGCCCAGCCGGCCGCGGCACCGACGGCGATCCCGACGGCCACCCGACCGGCGACGTTGGTGGCGCCCCAACTGACCACGCCAGAGCCCACCGCCACGGCGGCTCCCGCGGAGGGCGAGGTCGTGGAGGGCGGCCACGTGACCATCGCCATGTGGAGCCCGCCTAACAATTTCAACGCCATCAATACCGACTCCAGCTACGGCTACTTCAACGTGAATATCATGTTCGAGACCCTGGTGCGCTTCAACGACGACATCAAGTTCATCCCGCGCCTGGCCGATAGCTGGGAGATCAGCGAGGACAAGACCACATACACGTTCCACCTGAATCCCAACGCCAAATGGCACGATGGCACCCCGCTTACGGCCGAGGATGTGGAGTTCACCATCTGGGCCATCACCCATCCCCAGATCGAGAGCAACCGGGGCAACAACATCTCCATGCTCAAGGGGCTGGAGGGGTCCAAGCGCCCGGAGGGCGTGGACACGGTGGAGGGCGTGAAGGTCATCGACGATCACACCATCCAGTTCATCACCAAGAACCCGGTGGATCCCCTGGCCTTCCTGGAGCTGGTGGGCACCGAGATCTGGATCATCCCCAAGCACATCCTGAAGGACATCCCGCCGGAGGAGTTCGACAAGGCCGACTTCTGGATGAACCCCACGGTGGGGGCCGGGCCCTTCAAGTTCGTCCGCTACGAGACGGACCAGTTCGTCGAGTACGAGCGGAACGACGACTACTACCTGGGGCGTCCACACCTGGATAAGCTCATCGTGAAGATCATCTCCCCGGCCACCATGGTCGCCCAGCTTGAGAAGGGGGAGGTGGACATCTCCGCCGGTGGCGGCATCGGCGACATCCCGCTGGATGACTGGGAGCGTGTGAAGAGCCTGCCCAACGTGGATGCCTACAGCTACCAGGACAACGGCTACCAGTACATGCTCATCAACCACGACGCCAGCCGGCCGTGGACCGACAAGCGTATCCGCCATGCGCTGGCGTACGGCATCAACCGCCAGCTCATCGTGGATAAGCTGCTGAAGGGCCAGGGCGTCGTCTGCCAGGGTCCCATCATCCCGGTCACCTACTACTACAATCCCGAGATCGAGGGGAAGTTCCCGTATGACCCGGACAAGGCTCGGGAGCTGCTCAAGGAGGCCGGATGGGATCCCAACTACGAGGTCACGCTCATCGTGCCCATCGGCAACATCGTGCGTGAGCTCTCCGCCGATATCATCCAGGCCAACCTGACGGACATCGGCATGAAGGTCAACGTCGAGAAGATGGACTTCCCCACGTTGATCTCGCGCTTCAAGAGCGGTGACTTCGACCTGGGTCTGGTGGGCTGGGGCGGCGTCCTGGATCCGGACGTGCGCTCTCAGTATCAGACGGGTGCCACGTACAACTTCGGCCGGTTCAGCAGCCCGGTGATCGACGATCTGCTGGAGCGCGGCGCGAACACGGCCGACCCCGAGGAGCGCAAGAAGATCTACGACGAGTTCCAGCTCGCGTTCCTGGACGAGATGCCCATCGTCCCGCTGTACTGGCCGCTGCGCCTGGTGGCCATCAACAAGCGGGTGCACAACGCCCGCCACATCATCACCACCAACGGCCTGCTGCGCAACGTCCACGAATGGTGGGTGGAGGATGGCAAGTAAGGCGGTTGGGAAGTAGAGACGCAAGGAGGGGGCGGTGGATGCATTTCACCGCCCCCTTGTTATGACTCAGGGCGAGTCGGCATTTCCTCAGAGCGTGTCTGAGAAATGCCGTTATCCCCATGCTATGGGGAGGCCCGGATGGGCTCTGCCCATCCGGAGAAAGCCCTTCTTCTGCCTTCGACCCACCCGACCTCGGCCCGGGTCCTTCGGAAAAGGCGGAGAAAGGCAGGCGCAAGCCAGAAAAGTGGGTTTCTCGTGGAGGGGAGGTCCCCTCCACACCTCTCCCTGAGGAGCTGGTAACTGTGGGAGCCCCTCCGGGAAAAGTCCTTCTTCTGCCTTCGACCCACCCGGCCTCGGCCTGGATCCTTTGGAAAGGGCCGAGAAAGGCAGGCGCAGGTCAGATCTTACGGGCCCTGGAGGGAAGAAGGCTCTCTTGCTCGGCGCTGGCCGCGCGTCTTCGATATCACACCGGGGGTGGGGCACCCAGCGCGGCGGTGAACCCGCTGAGCAGCAGGACGGCGATTCCCAAGGCCATGTTGAGGAGCAGCAGGCTGGCGCTTAGCTTCTCCTGGGAAGGTGTGGCGGGCTCGTTGCGACGGCCGAGCACCAGGCTCCGATACAGGGCCACGCCGATCATCGCCAGCACCAGGATATGCTTGATGGCCAGGGTAGCGGAGTAGGCGTTGCCGAAGGTCAGCAGGCCCTGGAACGCCGCGTTGCGTTTGGCCTGTAGGAGGCCGGTCACCAGCAGCCCCACAATGCTGATGTAGACCAATGTACTCAGGCGCCTCTGGATGGTGTCCGTCAGTTTCTTCAACTGGGGGCCCTTTCCCAGCGCCTCCCTGGCAGAGGGCAGGACGGTGATCCCCAGGGTGATCAGCCCGCCCACCCAAACGACGGTGAAGAGGTCATGCAGAAACGTGATGAGAGCGAATGCGATCTGTTTAGCAGCCATCGTGTTCTCCTTGAAAAGGGTGATTCGTCGTAAAGCCTTTGCCCAAATGGCGCTTCACCCGGGCGTGTAAACGGCCCACGAGGCCGCCCTCACGGATCTCATCCGATGAGGGCGACCTCGCCGTCAAGCTCCTCATTGAGCTGGACGTGCATGTTACTTCTGGCCGTGTCCCCCGCGCTCCATGGGGGCGTTGACGATCTCGTTATAGGCATCCTGCGAGAGATACTGAGGCTGGTAGACCTTCCCGGTCTGGTTCTCCAGCGTTGAGGTGAAAGCTCGCAGGTGATTTCGGGAGCCCTTCATCAGGTTCTCGTAGACCAACTGGATGTCCGCCTTATCAGTCTGAGCGAGACGCTCCTCCAGGTCGAGGATGTCGATCTCCTCGATGGCCGCCCCGACTTGCAGGGCGCTCTCGAGCGATTGGCTGCCCTCCTCGACCAGTTGGTCGTAGAGTGCCTGCAGCGTTGGGTTCGTGAACTCGCCGACGGCCTTGTCAGCGGACGGATCCGACAGGCTGTATCGGTCCAGCAGGGTCTTTACGGCGTCCATATGGGCCTGCTCGCTCTTGGCGATGTTCTGGAAGATGGGAAGCTCCCACTTCTGGTAAAGGACCTGGTATACGTCCCGGGCCAGCTTCTCCTCTTCTCGCATATAGAGGAGGCCTTCGGCTTCGGCGTCGCTCAGCGTGCCCGCCGGGATCTGATCGAGGGCGTCGTTCAGGGCGGCCTGATCGAAGCTGGTGTTCCCCGCCTCATCGACCGTCACCGGTGCGATGGCGGTGGTGGGAGCAGCCGTCGGGGCCGCGGTGGGAGCTGCTGTCGGCGCCGTAGCCGGCAGCGCCGTGCATGCGGCCAATGCGACGATGGTAAGGAGAATCGCTCCGGTTAGGAGCTTGTTGATTCGGGTTGTCATAGGGCACCTCCTGAGTGCTTGTGTATCAACTTGATGGTCAACTCATTGTATCTCATTGTAGCGGAGGATTGCGTAGGAGTTGTGGGTCATGTATGGAGATCTTGTGGAGATCCGGGGGCTCTCTTGAAACTGGATGAGGAGAGGGGCTATGTCGGAATATGTTGGCTGGATCGACGCGCGACGTGAGGAACTGGTCGGCGATCTGCAGCGGCTGCTGCGCCAACCCAGCATCAGCGCCCAGGATCATGGCATCCGGGAGTGCGCGGCGCTGGTCGCCGAGATGTTGCAGTCGTGGGGGATCTCGACGCAGGTCCACGAGACGCCGCGGCATCCCGTCGTCACCGGCGAGCTGCGCGGCGAGGGGAACCGCACGCTCTTGATCTACGGGCATTACGATGTGCAGCCGCCGGAGCCGCTGGAGCTATGGGAGCACGACCCGTTTGGCGCGGAGATCGTGGATGGGCGGATATACGCCCGGGGTGCCGTGGACGACAAGGGGAACCTGCTAGCGGCGGTCGAGGCAGCGCGCGGGCTTCATGAGATGGGCCGGCTGCCGTGCAACATCAAATTCATCATCGAAGGGGAGGAGGAGATCTCCAGCCCGAACCTGTTGCCCTTCGTCCGGGCGCATCGGGATCTGCTCGCCGCCGATGCCCTGGCCGGGTTCGACGGCAACGTGACGCCCGGCGGCCGCCCCGAGGTGGTCCTGGGCATGAAGGGGATCTGCTACGTGGAGTTGGAGGCCGAGATCGGCCGGGATCAGCACTCGTCCAAGGCGCCGCTGGTGCCGAACCCCGCCTGGCGCCTGGTATGGGCGCTGAACAGCCTAAAAGGGCCGGACGAGCGCGTTCGCGTCCCCGGGTTCTACGATGATGTGGTGCCGCCGACCCCCGAGGAGCTGGAGTTGTTAGAGCGCATGGAGTGGGACGAGGAGGCGTTGCGACAGGCCTGGGGGGTGCAACGGTTCCTGGGAGGGCGGACGGGGCAGGATGCCCGCGTGGCGCTGTTGTACGAGCCGACGTGCACGATTTGCGGCTTCCAGGCGGGGTACGCCGGGCCAGGCGCCAAGACGGTGCTGCCCGGAAAGGCCCGATGCAAGGTGGACTTCCGGCTGGTGCCGCGGCAGGATCCGGCGGATATCTTCCGCAAGGTGCGGGCGCACCTGGACGCCCAGGGGTTCTCGGACGTGAAGATGACGCTCGTGGGCGCGCTGAAGGCATCCAAGACGCCTCTGGATGCGCCCGTGGCCCGCGCGCTAACCGAGGCGCTGTGGGAGACGTTCCAGGTGGAGCCCAACGTGCGCCCGCTGGTGGAGGGATCGGGGCCAGGGTACGTGTTCGAGGAGGCGCTGGGGATTCCGCAGGCCTACAGCGGCTTTGGGCCCACGGAGGACCGGCTGCATGCGCCCAACGAGTATATCACCGTGGAGGGCTACCTGAAGGGCATCGAGGCGTGCATGCGATTCTACGAGCGTTTCGGCTCGGCGGAGTAGAAAAAGAAGCCCGGGATCCCCAGGATCCCGGGCTTCTTGTTTGAGCAGCCCCCTGTTTTGTATGGGCATCTGCCGTCTTCTCGACGAGCCCCATCCGCTCGCATCGCGAAGTTTTGGATGACCCGATCTGCCGGCTAAGAGGTCTCTGGAAGCTTCCCCCCATTCCAGCCAGCGCAGGCCTCACGCGGTTCAACCGTCTTCGATGGATTCAGCAGGTCGAGGAGCAGATCTCGAGTGGACTTGTTGAAGGAGTCGTAGATGTCGCAACAGCGTTCGTAGAAGCGGACGAGCCCGTATTCCGCCTTGCCGACTTGCCATTCGGTGTCCCACCCCGCTCCGGGATGTTTCTCAAAGGCCCGCAGCACATCCCAGAAATCGAGATCTGGCGACCTTGGACATCCTGTCGGTATCATAGAGGCAATGCTGACCCTGGAACCGTTCTGATTATCCGGGTACGTGTCGCTCGTGCCGAACAGGAACTTGTAGAAGCCGAACTTGCCCCGGGCGGTCAGGAGGTGTAGCCCGCTGGTGACGCCGAAGTCATTGCGCTCGATCATGTCGAGGTCGTACAGCCCCTTTTGGTGTAGGAATCTGCGGTTATAGGGCAGGCGCTTGTCCTGTCCCCAGATGTGGAAGAGCAACTCCTCCGCCGCGTACTGGGCGAACCCCTCGTGGAAGGCGATGTTCGGGTTCTCCTGGCGTCCATGGGTGTCCCAGTCGAAGCATATCGCGTCCAGCCAGTTCGCCGTGCCTTTGTTGTGGTCGTAGTTCCAGAGGTGCATCACCTCATGCAGCACGGTCTCAGCGCTCCACCATCGATCGTCCTGCCCCTTGTGGATGTAGGCCGTGCGGTCGATGCCATTCGCGTAGGGCACCCCGGAGATCACTTTCGCCGGATAGACGACGTTGATCTTCTTCTCGAAGGCGAAGTAGGGATCCTTGTCCACCAGCGTATCGATCATCGTGCGGCATAGATACCAGGCGACGGCCTGTCGGCGATAGTCCTCCTCGCCGAGGTCACGGGCGCCGCCCGCCTTGAAGGTGCGCGTGCCGATGTCGATCGTTGGACCTTCCTTCTTGCTCGTGGACTTGTAGATGAGGTGCCAGTTTGATTCGAAGATATCAAGCTTAGCCCCTTTGATCTCCAGGTCGTCGGAGCGGAAGCGGACTCGCACACGGATGTATCGCTTCTGCTTGTTCTTATTCACACTCAAGGAGAAGCTCCCATCTGAACGGGTACGCACAGTACCCCACTCATTCCATCCGATCGACGAGGAGATCGTAGAGCCCGAGACCTCCACTTCGATGCCCTTCAGATCGCGAATCTGCTTGCGACCCGTGGTTTCATCCTCTTTAACCCGAATCCGTCCTTTGATAGTCCAAGTTTGCCTAGCCATAGTCTTCTCCTTGGGCTAAGGGTCGGCGGCAGATGTCATCGCGTCCGCACCAGGGGGAACGTCTCTTCGCTCTGGGGAGGGAAGATGCTCACCTGGAGGGCAAGCGGGAAGGGCGTTGTGGAAGGTGTTTGCTGGAGGATTTGTTTAGGCGGGCGTCGACTCAAGGCGCAGAGCCTGAGTCCCTAAAGCCGACCGGGAAGGTGCTCCGTCCGCGATCGTCCCAGGCAGAAGAGTGCTCAAATGCACTGCAATGCAGCCGACATGGGGGAGGGCGGAAACCGCCTGGTCGAATGCATTATCAGTTTCCACAATTGCATGAAAATGCGATCGAAGACTGTAGCGAGCATTCCCATTTCCCGCCCTGTCCCTTGGGGAAAGGCGGGAGAGGGCTTCGCTCCCGGTTTCGGGCTCAGTGGCTTGAGCAGCCTTCAAGCGTACTCGGTTGCACAGCCCGAGGAGCGTCGTCCTTTGCTGTCTCAAAGGGAAGCTGGGGGCGTCTCTCAGAGCGTGTCTGAGGAATGCCATTGCTTTTGCTATGGGGAGCCCTCCGGAAAAAGCCCTTCTTCCGCCTTTGACCTGCCCGGCCTCGGCCTGGGCCCTTCGGGAAGGGCCGAGAAAGGCAGGTGCGGGCCGGAAAGGAGGGGTTTCCGTGGAGGAGACCTCCCCTCCACACCTCCCCCTGTGGAGCTGGTAGCTGAGGAAGCCCCTCAGACACGCTCTTACAGGATGTCGGACAGGGAGATGCCGCGGTTTTGGGCTCGTCGAACCATCCACTCCTGGATGTTCGTCGGGAGCGGCGGGATCTCACTCTCGGGTCGACGTTCCAGATGAAGCGTGCCGGTAGGGCAGACGAGGGTGCACTGGCCGCAGCCCACGCAGCGGGCGTAGTCCACGACACATATCCCCTCGGGGACGGAGAGCGCCCCGAACTGACAGCGCTCGACGCAGTCGCCGCATCCCGCGCATATTTCGTCGTCCACGACCGCGTGGAAGGCGGAGTGGGCGACGGCCGTGGGGATGCCGAACTCGGCCACGCCTCGCATGATCCCACAACAGCAGGTGCAGCAGTTGCAGATGTAGAAGTGCCCCTCCCGATGGTTGGCGGTGGAGTGGATCAACCCCGCCTCCGCGGCCTCCTGCAGGATCCGTAACGCCTCTTCCTTCGTGATGGGGCGGGGCATCTGGCTGTGATCGAAGGCGCCCTCGATCGGCGCGAAGACCAGGCAGTTTTCGGTGGGGCGGTCGCAGCCCTTGCCGATGAGCCGCTGCTGGACGCGGCAGATGCATTCGGCCACGCCCCATGATTTGGCCGCCTCCAACATCCGGGTGGCCTGCTCATAGGGAAAGATCTCCAGATCGAAGGAGATCGCCTCGCCGACCGGGATCACGCGGTGGAGGGGAGGATCGGCCTGGATGATGCTGCCGCCTCGGGTCTCCTGATAGTACTGCTCGAAGAGCTCGGCCAGCTCCTCATCCATGCGGGGCAGTTGCGTCTCGTAGAAGCCGATCACGAAGGGCATCAGCGCGAAGGAGAGATGGCCCTGGTCTTTTGTGGCACGGATCAGCTTTTTGCGAGCCATCCCTTTGAGCACACGGCGGGCTACATGGGGATCCACCCCCGCCCGGGCGGCGATGTCGGCGGCCGGCTCGTAGGTCAGGCGCATCACGGCCGCCAGGGCTGCTTCCTCCGGGGTGAAGATCTTGGCCAGCAGCCGGAGCTCTACGCCGCTCTCGGTGGGAGAGAAGCCGTTGGGAATGGTGTCCAATCTTTGAGCCAGCTTACGGTACACGTTCTCATCCATCACCGTTCCTCCTGATGCGGAGACTGTGGGAGAGATGCGGGTGTGGGATGGAGAACGGCGTCGGGGCGCCTTCTCTCCCAATTTATAGCGCCGGGCGTTTCGTGGCGAGGAGGGTTTCCAGGCGGGATCGCCGATCCTCGAGGCTCGTCTCCTCATGGAGCGGCGTGCAGCGCTCCAGTTGTGCCTGGCCCGCTGCCAGCCGGAGCGCGAAGCTGAAACAGGTCTCCTCGCCGCACGCCTTGCAGTTCGTCCGGGGAAGCCATTGGTAGATCTCCAACGGCTGCAGTCGTGGGTGTGTGCTCGTGTCCGGCTCCAGCTGATCTCGCTTCGCCCAGGTCCGGTTGACCAGGTCCACCAGGCCTTTCACCACCTGATCCGCCTCCTCCCGGCTCTCAACGTGGTCCACGGCGATCCGGTGGGGCCAGAATCCGATGTTGCGCCCCTCGTGGCGCCAGGACAGCGCAGGCCCTTCCGGCAGGTAGGTCGCCCTCGACAGGATGGCGTTGAGGTAAGGGAGGACCGGGCTGATATCCACGTCAAGGTGGGCTATGACCTCATACTCGAAATGTTCCATACTGTGCGTGGAGATCCGGACCTCGAGCTCGTAGGATTCGATGAGCATGGTTCCCTCGCTGGGGTTCTGTAAGGGGCGACCCACCGGGTCGCCCTATTCGCATCAACTGAACAGCATGGGCGAGGCCCCCGTCTGTCGCTTTTTCCTTCCACGGGCGGTCGCACCTGAAAGGGGAGGTGCGGAGGGGAAGCCCCTCCGCAGGAAAACTCTTTTCCTCGCCTTTCACCTGCCTTTTTGGGGCTTTGGCCGGTGGCCTCCGGCCCCACGGGGCAGGTGAGGGGCTGATAATAGGATGCTTCAGAGGGGCGGTAGCCCCTCCGAGCCACCCCAGAGGTGCGGGGCCACGCTTCCGTGTGTTGGGGCATGGCCGTTTGCAGTATATCAGAGGGGCTGCATGGGGGCAAGGCGTTGAGGGCTCCGTTGGCTTAAGCGGGGCCGCTTGGAGGCAAGCTCTTGCATTCTCTGAGTGGCTTGGAGGGCGGTCCCTCCACACCTGTTTCGGGGATGCGGGGCGCGCTCTCATCCAAAAAGTGTAATATGATTAATTGGTGATATTGACGAAGCGGGCATTCGCGAGTATGATGCAAGTAATCCTGGTAGGAGAACTCTCGTGCGCAAAGCGGCACTGCAGCGGTTGGAGCGGATCGCCTTGATCACCCTCCTGTTGGCTTTGGGGGGCAGCCTGCTGCTGGCCTGGGCGCGGAGCACCCGGCAGGAGCCCGTATCGCAGGCGGCTGGACCGGAGCTGGCCCTTCAGCCCATCCCCGGACTGGAGGGGCGTCGGGTGGGCCTGGTCGCCGGACATAGCGGATACGACTCGGGTGCCGTGTGCCCGGATGGCTTGCGAGAGGTGGATGTCAATTACGCCGTCGCTGTGCGGGTGGCCGAATATCTGCGGCAGATCGACGTGCAGGTGGACGTGCTGACGGAGTTCGATAAGCGGCTGGATGGTTATCGGGCGGATGCCTTCCTTTCCATCCACGCCGATTCCTGCATCGACGCCAGCGGGTTCAAGATCGCCCGGTCAGAGTCCAGCCCGATCCCCGAGGTCGAGGATCGCCTGGTGGAGTGCCTGTATCAGGCGTATAGCGTGACGACCGGGTTGCCGCGTCACGATGGTAGCATCACGCACGATATGACCAAATACCACGCCTTCCGGGTCATCAGCCCGGAGACGCCCGCGGCCATCATCGAGATGGGCTTCCTGGGCGGGGATCGCCAGATGCTGGTGGGGGAGCGGGACCGGGTGGCTTACGGACTGGCGGAAGGGATCGTCTGCTTCCTGGCCGGCCTCTAGTCCGGCGTCGCGAGCCTGGGCTCGCCCCGCATGATCCACATCATCCCCCAGCCCGCCCGATCCCCGACGTAGTTGTTGGCAGGCCCCGGCTGGGTGCCAAAGGTCAGCGTCACCGACCGTCCTCGCCAGCGCGAGAGGTCCACGGCTACGTCGTGCCATCGCTGATCCGGCGGCTCGTTGCTCACATGTTGCTGCAGGATGACCGCTGGGCCTGTCCCGTCATCGATGGTCAGGACGAAGGTCGCCCCGTCGCCTCCCCATCCCCATGTGATCGGGTCCATGGCCAGGCTGACCCACAGAAAGGTGGGGCGGTTGGGGAGTTGCACCTGGTAGCTCACCTGGGCGGGCGGGTGGATCACCAGCACCGGCCGGGTGTCCCCGTTCTGTGGCATGGTGAACTGGGTGACCGACACGTATTGACACAGGCTCGGGTCCTCCCCGGGCTTGGCTTCGCATAGAGGTTGCGGCGGCTGCTGGACCTGTGCCTGGGGGAACCGGGCGATGAGATCGGCAACCTGGTAGATGGTCAGCAGATCTCGCTTGGCGGGATTGAGGTCCACCCGCTCGTGCGCGTGGTTCATCCAGACCCACGGCACGGTGAAGCACAGCGAGGCCGCGAGCAGCGCCGGGCCGGCTCGGCGAGCGATGGAGAGGGGGGCTGTGGCGATCATTTGGGCCACCCATACGGTCACCGGCACCGCAGCGATGGCGAACAGATCCCAGTCATCGGGCCGGGGCAGCTTGTTGGCGAAGGCCAGCGAGTAGGCGAGCACCCCAAGGGTCGCCGTCGCCAGGAGGAGATCCTCCCGCTTGTGCGGCCGCCACCCCGCCACCAGGAGCAGGATGAGGGCCGACGTCGCCGGGGCGACCAGGTAGAGGTTGTTCGCGACATCGGCGAGATGGCCGGGGGAGAGCATCTGGCCGACGGACAGCCAGAGCTGTTGGTCGTCCGCGTACCGGTTCACGCCGATCTGCAGCGGTGGCGCGCCGACGGCCCGGGCGAGGGCCAGCAGGGCCAGCAGGGGGATCGCCAGCCCGACGGCGAGCCAGAGGGCGCGTCGCAGGCTCGCCTGCCAGTCCGTTCCCTCCCAGGCCAGGACCGCCAGGGAGGGGATCAGGAAGACCGCCTGCGGGTGGAACGCGATGGCCAGCCCCAATATCCCGGAGGCCAGCGCTGGATGTGTCCGGCCTCGGATCGCTCGAAGGGCCAGCCATACGTACCCGAGCGCGGCCACGGTCACCAGCGTGTAGTTCTCCACGTGGCCGAACAGGAGCTGGATCGCCCCCGGCGATAGCAGCATCCCGAAGGCGAGCCCGCGGCGGGTGGCGTCGCTCGCCAGGTCGCCGGAGAGCCGCCAGGCGATCCAGATGTAGGCGATGCCGGCCAGGCAGCTCAGCAAGGCGATGGCTCGCCAGGCGTCCCAACCGATGATGGCGTGGCTGATCTGATAGGTGGCGACCGCCAACAGGCGATCCAGAGGCTCCTTCCAGAAATATTCGCCGCGCCAGGTGGTGCGCCATCGCCCTTCCAGCAGCGCCAGGGTATACAGGGCGTCCCCCCACAGCGTGCGTTCCCGCAGCAGCCAGAGGAGAACGCCGCTTGCGGCCAGGAGGGCGCCCTTCACCGGGCGGGGTGCCTGCGTGAGCCGGGTTGTGCCCCATTGGATCGCGCTGCTCGCTCCATGGGCGAGGGGTGGGACCAGCGCCAGGAGCGGCAGCGCGATGAGGAGCAGGCGCACGGGCCATGGGAGGTCAGCGATCGTTCGCATGGCCCATAGCCCATCCCATGCGAGGGCCAGCAGGACCAGCGCGGCGAAGAGCAACGCGTTGAGCGACAGGGCGATCCAGATGCGTCGGGGCATGAGGTCGGGAGCCTCCTTCACTGGGTGTGGCCACCTGGGGTGAGCAGGTAGCGCAGGATGATGCTGTGCACGATCTGTTCGACCGGGGCTCGGTCGTCCGTGAAAATCGGCGTGTCCGGCGGCGGCTGCGCGACGCGAGCCCTCGGCAGCGCTCGTCGCATCATCTCCACCAGCATGGGGTGGGTCAGCCCGGCCGCGTTGGTCCGCAGGTTCGCCAGTTGGGTGGGGCGCACCGTCCCCACGACCAGGCTGTTCCCCAGCCCGTAGCCGGGGTCCGGCTCATCGATGATATAGACGGAGGGGAAGACCTGGCCGACCGTCGCGGCCACCGCATCCACCAGCCGGTAATCGTCGTGCGTGCGCCCCACGTTGACGGCGAGCACGCCCTCCTCGGTGAGGCGCTCCCGCGCGAGCTGGAAGAACTCCACCGTGGTCAGATGGAACGGGATATAGGGCGGCCGGTAGGCGTCCACGACGATCACATCATACCGATGCGAGGTCGTTCGCAGGAACACGCGGCCGTCCTGGGCGATGGCGTGCAAATTCGGCTCCGTCATGGCAAAATATCGCCGCCCAACCTCGATGATCGCCGGGTCCAGCTCAACGCCGTCGATGGGGATGGGGCCGAACGCCTGGGTGTACAGTCGGGCGATGGTGCCGCCGGCCAGGCCGATCAGGCACAGGCTGTCCACCTGCTCGGCGGTGTAGGGGGGCGGGTTGAAGAAGGGGACGACCAGGAAATAGTCCCATATCCCCTCGCTCAGGAAGGCGTTCGGATCGTATACGGAATGCAGTCCCTCCCCCTCGTTCAGGAGCAGCCAGGTCTCCGGTCCCTGGCGCACGACCTGGATGTAATTGTAGGGGGTCTCCGCTTCAAAGACCAGGCCGGGCGTGGGCTTGATGGGCATGGTCCACATCCACCAGGCCGCGATGAGCACGAGGGCCAGCAGGCCGGTGTGGAGGAGCAGCGCCTGGGCGCGTCGGGTGTGGGCCCACAGGCCGTACAGGGCGAGGGCCAGCAGTGTCGCCCCGATTGCGCTGAAGGTCAGTCGGGTGCCCATCTGGGGGATGAGCACCAGCGCGGGCAGGAAGGCGCCGATGATGCTGCCGGCTGTGGAAAGGGCGTAGATCCGCCCGGCCGCCCGGCCGCTGGCGTGTACGCTGGACGTCGTCAGCCGCACGGCGAAGGGAGGGACACACCCCAGGAGGATGACGGGGGCGGCGAAGAGGACCAGGATCCCCGCCAGGGAGCCGCCCAGGAGCGCCACGTTGAAGCCGACGCCGCTGAAGCCCCGGGCGGCTGCGGCGAGCACCGGGCGCGCGGCCAGCGGGATCACCCCGATCAGGAAGCCAGCCCAGCCGACGAGGCGACAGAGCACCGAGGGCGCCGGATAGCGATCGGCCAGGTGTCCCCCCAGCGTGTACCCGATGGCGAGGTAGAGCAGGATCAGCCCGATCAGGCTGGCCCACACGATGAGGGAGTTCCCAAACCACGGCTCCAGCAGGCGGGAGGCTGTTAGCTCGACGCTGAGGGTTGCCGCGCCGGCGGTGAAGACCAGGATATTCAGGTATCGACCGTGAATGCGCACGAAATCCGCCTCCTCCGTCGTGCCGCGAGGCACAGGGGGATTATAGCCCCGGCGGGGGATGGCGGCAAAAGAGGTGCGGAGGGTGGGTCCTATCACATCGGGAGATGAGGCTTATGCGTAGACGGGCGGCCTTTACGCTGTGGGTGGTGAGCCTGGCGCTGGTTCTGACGCTGGGGTTGCTGCTCGTCACCTGGGATGTGACGGCGGCGCAATCGGCCGATCCGACGGTCGAGCGGATCGTGCAGCGGGTGACGGCGGATCGGCTCATGGCCCACCTGCGTCGGCTGACGGGGGTGGAGCCCGTCCTCATCGATGGCCGCGTGTACACGATCACGACCCGGTACACCGGCACGGAGGGCATGTTCAAAGCGGCCGCGTACCTGGCTGCCCAGTATCGAGCGCAGGGATGGGCGGTCCGGTATCACACGTATACCTATGGGGGCAAGCCGTTGATCAACGTGGAGGCGACGTTGACGGGGACGGTGGATCCGGGGGGGATCTATATCCTCTCCAGCCACTTTGATGACATGCCGAAACCGCCCGATCTGGCGCCGGGGGCGGACGATGACGGAAGCGGGACGGCGGCGACGTTGGTGGCCGCCGAGGTACTCAGCGACGTTGCGCCGGCCTACACCATTCGCCTGGTGAATTTCTCCGGCGAGGAGCAGGGGTTGCGGGGCAGCGCGGCCTACGCGGCCGATGCTCGCGCTCGCGGCGAGCGCATCCTGGGCGTCATTCAGCTGGACATGATCGGCTGGGAGGGGGATGACGAGCCTGCGTTGGATCTGCATGCCGGCTTTCGGCCGTCGGCCATCGCGCTGGCCGAGACCTTCAGCCAGACCATCGCCGCCTATCACCTGGACCTGGAGCCGGAGATCGTCCGGGCGGGGGCGGCCTCTGCCAGCGACCACAGCTCCTTTTGGAACGAGGGTTACTCCGCCTCGATCCTGGCCATTGAGGACTACTATCCCCGGGAGCGTGACTTCAACCCGTACTATCACACTCCCCAGGACACGGTGGACGCGATCGATCAGGCGTATTTCACGGATTTCGTCCGCGCGGCGGTGGGGACCATCGCCCGGCTGGCTCAGGTGCGGAGGCCTCCGCCGCCCGTCACGCTTCGCCTGTACCTGCCGGTGTTCAGCCGCTCTCCTGCCGGCCCGTGACATATCGTTGGTGAAGGGCGAGCGGGTCCACGCGAACGATGTCGGGCAGTTCGTCATAGGAGGGATTTAGGGAGAGGATCGTGTTCAACCCGTTGTGCTGCATGACCGCCAGATGCACGCAGCCGCTGAAACGTATCCCCATCGTCTCGCTCATCCGGCACAGCTCGGCGGCCAGCTGGAGGTCTTGGTCATCTACCGGGTAGATGATGGGAAGGATCTGCTGCAGTGCGGTGGTCATGTGATAGCCCTTGTCCGTCTCGCCGGCGTGGCGGAGGCCGTCGGCGAGCTCGCGCAGGACCTCGACGTCGATGGCCGCGCTCAGGCGCTTGTGGGCGATCTCGGTCATGATCCACGCACACGCGTCCCGAGCGGGGCTGTGTGGGATCGTCGCGTGGATGCACACGTCCGCATCCACAAAGGCGATCCCGGTGGGGAATGTAGTCTCGGCTTTCTCCGCCTGGGTGGAATTTGTCTCGGGCGCTTGCAAGGGATCTGGCACGTGGTCCAGGTCCAGCGAGAGGAGCTGTCGCAGGGCGGCCAGGCGGCGCACGCGTGCCACGTCTGTGCCATATGCCTGCACGATGGCGTCTCGAACGAGGTCGTCCACCTCGCGGCCGCTTTGGCTCGCCAAGCTGATCAAAAGTTCGTATAGATCGTCCGTAAGGGTGGTTTCCACTCGATGTGCGTAGATCACCACAGCTCCCTCCCAGCATGTCCGTCTTGAAAGCGGTATGTGAACGCCCGAAATGAGGGCACGGCGCCGCGCTCCATGCGCGTCAACGGAACGGCGTAGCGGCTTCACCTGACGCCAATGCCTTACCGGAAACCGAGTTCTTCAGCATCTCTGAGAATGTGTCTGAAAAACACACCACGAAGACACCAAGAAGGGCATGAAAAGGAGTATATCGAGGCTGCTTCACCTCCCCCTGTGGAGCTGGTAGCTGAGGAAGACCCTCAGACACCTTACCGGTGAATTTCAGGCACGCTCTGAGGCCCGGCAACGGCTTGACGGCCATGGCGATTTGCCTGGTAAAACGAATTGCACCATCTTGTGCTGTTGTGTGGTCATCCTACACAAGAAAAGGTGTTTCGTCAATCTTACCGACGGGGGAGGTGAGCGCTTCGATGCCCCCGACGCGATACCGTCTTTTCTGTTTCGCCTCCGCCCCTTCTGGCCCGATCCAGGTGGACAGGACCGGGCGGAGCGGGGGGAGGGCTGAACCCGCGTACGTGTGGTAGAATGGGGGCGATGGATCTGCAACAGTTTCTCAGGGAGATCACCCGAGCGCGAGAGTACCGCGGGCAGTTGGTGCATCTGCGGCGGATTCCCGCTCGAAAGGCCCGGTATGGGCAACTGTCCGCTCCTTTGCACCCGGATGTGCAGGAGCGGCTGAGTGCCCTCGGGATCACGCGCTTTTACGTGCATCAGTCCCAGGCGATCAACGCGATCCGGCAGGGACGCCATGTGATCATCGCCACCTCGACCGCATCCGGCAAGACGATCTGTTTTAACGTCCCCGTGTTGGACGCGATCGCCGGGGACCGCCGCGTGCGGGCCCTGTACGTGTATCCCACCAAGGCGTTGGCGCAGGATCAGCTGCGCGTCCTGCGAGAGCTGACGGGGGGCACGCTCTCCTGGGTGCGAAGCGGCACCTACGACGGGGACACTCCGCGGGCGGCGCGCACGCGGCTGCGCAAGCAGGCGCATATCCTCCTGACCAACCCGGACATGCTGCATCTGGGAATCCTGCCCAATCACGCGCTGTGGGCCCCCTTCTTTCGCAACCTGCGCTATGTCGTGCTCGACGAGGCCCATCACTATCGCGGCGTGTTTGGGTCTCAGGTCGCCTGCGTTCTGCGTCGGCTTCGGCGGATCTGCGAGCACTATGGGGCGTCCCCTCAGTTCATCGCATCCTCGGCCACCATCGCCAACCCGGCCGAGCACATCGCCCGGCTCACGGGCGTGGAGGCCCAAGTGATCGAGGATGACGGCTCGCCCCACGGCCCACGCCTCATCGCCCTGTGGAATCCGCCCTTTCTGGATCGGGCCCGCACCGCACGTCGATCGCCCAATACGGAGGCGGCCTATTTGCTGGAAGCGTTGCTGCGGTTTGGGGTGCGCACCATCGTGTTCGCCCGGGCCCGCGTCGTCGCCGAGCTGATCTTGCGCTACGTTCGCCGCGCGCTGGAGCAGACGGCCCCCGATCTGGTATCCCGCGTGAAGGTCTATCGAGCCGGCTATCTTCCGGAGGAGCGGAGGCGTCTTGAGCGGGAGCTGTTCTCCGGGGAGATGCTGGGGGTGGTGGCCACCACGGCGCTGGAGCTGGGGATCGATATCGGGGGGCTGGATGCCGCGATCCTGGTGGGCTATCCGGGCACCATCGCCTCCTTCTGGCAGCAGATCGGGCGGGCGGGCCGGGGCGATGAGCCATCCCTGGGGATGTTGATCGGGCATGATAACCCGCTGGACCAGTACTTCATGCGGCATCCCGACGACCTGCTCGGCCGTCCCCATGAGCGGGCCCTGATCGATCCCGACAACGTATATGTGTTGCAGCAGCATCTGCCGTGTGCGGCATATGAGGTCCCGCTGACCAATCGGGACGAGGAACTCTTCGGCCCGGGCTTCGTGGATGCGATGATCCGCCTGGAGGAACAGGGGGTCCTGATCTATCGAGATGAGCGATGGGTGTATGGTGGGTACCGATACCCCGCGGAGGGGGTAAGCCTGCGATCCATGGGGGATGGGCGATTCGCCATCCTGAACGCGGCCGATGATTATCGCCTGCTGGAGGAGATCGAGGCCAGCACGGCGCCGCAGCGGGTGCATCCCGGCGCCATCTACCTGCATCAGGGCGAATCGTATCGGGTGATCCATTACGATGGGGCGATGCGTCAGGCCATCGTCGAGCCCGTGACGGTCGATTATTACACCCAACCGCGAGAGTGGAATGACGTGCGGATCGTGCGCTCCCTGGCCCATCGTCCCATGGGGGCGACTACGGCGTTTCTGGGACAGGTGCGGGTGACCTCTCAGGTGATCGGGTATCGGCGGTTGCAGCACTTCTCCGAGGCGGTGTTGGGCGAGGAGCCGTTGGAGATGCCGCCTCAGGCGTTCGATACGGTGGCGCTGTGGTGGGATGTGCCGGAGGAGATCGCCTACATGGTGCGGAGGCGAGGCGGGGATTTCGCTGGGGGATTGCACGCGGTGGAGCACGCCGCCATCGGCATCCTGCCCCTGTTCGCCATGTGCGATCGATGGGACATCGGCGGGGTGAGCACGCCGCGCCACCCGGACACCGATCGCGCGCAGATCTTCATCTATGATGCCTCCCCGGGGGGTGTCGGCATCGCGGAGGAGGGGTTCCGTCGTCTGTCGGACCTATGGCAGGCGACGCTGGAGGCGATTCGTGATTGTCCCTGCGAGGATGGGTGCCCTTCGTGCATCCAGAGCCCCAAATGTGGTAGCAACAATCAGCCGTTGGACAAGGATGCGGCTGTCTGGATTCTGCGCTCCCTGTTGGAGGGATCAGGATAGCCATGAGATGAAATGTCTTTCTTTAGGACAAGGAGGTCGTAGATGGCGAGATGGCCTGAGGGGGATGTCTGGGACCGGGTAGGTATCGGCGCTGCGGTTACGTTGGGCGGGCTCCTGGCGGGAGCCTGGTTTGCCAGCGGAAGGCTCGTTTGCCGCAGGAACCCGGATCCGCCTGTGGACCCCAGCGCGTATGGCCTGGAGGCCGAGGAGGTTCGCTTCCCCAGTCGGGATGGCCTGCTTCTGGGGGGATACTGGATCCCCGCGCGTCGCCGGAAGGGGACGGTGGTGCTCCTGCCCGGCCAGGGGGGGAGCCTGGATCCGGATCTCATCTATGCCCCTGCGCTCGTGCATCGCGGCTATGACGTGTTGCTCTTCGACTTCCGGGGACACGGCCGCAGTCAGGGGGATTACGTCTCCTGGGGGTACTACGAGTATCTGGACCTCTTGGGGGCGCTGGACTTCCTCCAGCAGCGGGGGATTCATCAGGTTGGGGTGTGGGGATTCTCCATGGGGGCGGCCGTCGCCATTCGCTCCGCTGCGGACGCGGAGGCTATCGCTGCCATCGTCAGCGATGGCAGCTACGCGGATCTGCAGGGGGCGCTCTACGGGTGGGCCGCGGCGCGGGGCCTCCAGGGGAGGGCGATCGAGTGGTTCGCCCGGCTGATCCTGAAGATGGCCGGGTGGCGCCTGGGGTGCCAGCTGGAGAACGCCTCTCCCGTGCGCTGGGTGGGGCATGTGTCCCCGCGGCCGATCCTGTTCATCCAGGGGGAGCGGGATCCCTTCGTGCCGATGCGGGATTTCCTGCGGCTGTGGCACGCGGCACAGGAGCCGAAGGAGCGATGGATCGTGCCCGGGGCCGGGCATCGGGAGGCGGATAAGCTGTACCCGGCCGCCTATCGCCAGCGCGTACTGGACTTCTTCGATCGCCATCTAGCGGGGCGACGCGGCCGAAGGCGGTGATGGGGAACCTGGAGGGCTCCCTACGACGTCTTACCGGTGAGACGTGCAAGACGGGAGGTATGTCATGTTTCTGAGGAGCCTGGGTGGCATCGCGATCGTCCTGATCATTGGGACGTTGCTCGCGTCCTGTATCCCCGGCCTGCCATCCCTGGGAGGTGGCGGCGGGACATCCGGGACACTGGTGTACAGCGGCCCCACAGAGGTCCGTCTGACGCCCGGGGAGACGCTCTTACCGACGGATATCGTCTTCCTCGGGGCGGAGGGGAACCGTGGCCGTTTCATCATCGGCGATCTGAAGGCCACCCGCCAGATCGGGGACTCGCTGGATTGGGATGGGGAGCCGCTGCCGGGCGTCAACCTGCAGTTGCGCCTGCGGGTCCTCTGGTTTAAGGGCGGCAACGTGCAGTTGGGGGGAACGGTGCGCGTGGAGGTGAGCGACGTCCAGCCCTCGCCCGATGGGATTGACCCGAACGCGGCCGTCACCTATGGTGTGCCGGTGAGCTATCGGGTCCCCGTGAACCAGCCGATCCCGGGCACGACCTGGAAATACGTGGGGCCCACGGATCGTGGCGCCGAGTTGAGCGGCATGGACGAGTACCCTTACCGCAAGCTGGCGGACTCCATCCTGTGGGAGGGGCGCCTCCGGCCGGATGTGGGATTGACGCTGAACGTGCGAGTGGTGCGCTTCGACGAGCGGTCGCTTCGCGTCGCCGGGCTCGCGACCATCGCGCTGGCCGTCCCGGGAGCGGGCGCCGGGTCCCCATAATGGGCAATGCCGGATGAGGGGGCTCCGCTCCCGTTTTATTCTTCGCCCGTGTCGGCCGCCAGCGCGGGCTGCGGGGTGGGCTCCCGCCGCAGATGTCGTCGGACGTACCACACCAGGCCGGCCAGGATGGCGATGGCGATGGGGATGTCGAACGGCCGCATGATGGCCCGCAGCTCCTCCCATTGGGAGCCGAAGAGGTACCCACCCCAGGCCAGGGCTCCGCACCAGATCCAGGAGCCGATGAACGTGTAAAGGGTGAAGGTGGTGAATCGCATCTTCACGATGCCGGCGGGGAATGAGATAAAAGTGCGGACGATGGGCAACAGGCGGGAGAGGAATGCCGCCCAGTCCCCCCACCGGGCAAACCATCGGTCCGCCTGCTCCAGATCCCGTTCATGGACGAGGATGTACTTCCCGTATCGCTCCAATAGCGGGCGTCCGCCCCATGCGCCCAACAGGTAGGAGAGCACCGAGCCGATGGTGCATCCCAACGCGCCGTAGAATCCGCCCTGCCAGAATGCCTGCCATGCCGTGCCGCCGCGGGCCTGAACCAGCATCCATCCGGCCAGCGGCATCGTGACCTCGCTGGGGATGGGGATGTTGGCGCTCTCCAGCGCCATGATGATCACCACGCCGGGCCAGCCGATGGCCTGCAGCACCTGGGTGAGGAACGCGACGATCTGATGTTCGATTGCCTCCACGTTGACCTCCGATAGCAAAAGAGCCCGTCATCGGCGGGCTCACCTCTTATGGCATCTATAAGATGCAAAGCGGCGGCATTATACCAGCGGCTTGAGGGCAGGGCAAGTTTCCTCTTCATACGCCGCCGCCCTCCGATCTCCTTGTGTCCCTGTCAGCGCCCCCACACCCCGATGACCACCAGCCCGGCCGTGATCAGCAGCGTTGCCGTGATGCGGACTCGTCGTCCCTCCTCCTGATAGAGGATGAACGCCAGGATGACGCCGATGACGATGCTGAACTGGCGGAAGGCGACGATGTAGCTGGCGCGCTCGCTGAGCTGATAGGCCCAGAGCACCAGCCAGTAGGCGCTGAAGTTGAAGAGGCCCCCGATCAGCGGGAGACGCCATCCGATGTCCGGTTGGGCGTCTGGTGGGGCGCTTGGCCCCCGGGCGAGGTGCAGGAAGAGGACGTAGAAGATGTACGTGAAGAGATAGAAGACGTATCCGTAGCGGGCGGCCGTGCCCGGCCCCTGCCTCACGACCTCCGACGCCATCTTGTCCAGCAGCGTGTATCCCACCGTGCTGAGCGCCGTCAGCAGGATCCACACGCTGGCCCGGTTCAGATATCGCCGCGGGGACAGATCTCGGAATGAGCGTTGGGGGGCGAGCAGGCAGCCCAGGGCGACCAGGGTCATCCCCGACCACCCCATGGCGGTCGGGTAGCGGCCGCGCAGCACGTCGCCCAGGCCAACCAGGAGCACCGGCAGCGCCCGGGCGACCGGGTAGACGACCGTGAAGTCGGAAGCCGCGTATCCCTTGGCCAGAAACAGGAAGTAGAGGCCGCAGAAGACGCCGGAGCCCAGCGCGTAGAGCCATGCGGCCGGGGGGAGCGAGCGGGCGTGCCACTCGCTGATGGCGGCGGGGATCAGGCCGATCGCGACGACGGCGAGCAGCAATCGATGGAAGAACAACGCCTCAGCCCGCTGTCGACGCGCGAGCAGGTTCCAACCTGCGTGCAGGAAGGTCGAGCTCAGAACGAGTGCGGCGGCGAAAGGGTTCATCGTCCTCGGGGAGGGCGCGCCCGCGGGCGGGTTGTGCTGCTGCCCATGGAAAGGGGTTCAGGCGGTTGGGGCCGGATCGCCCGGCCCCATAAGCATCGATTCGTGCGTTGGTGGAAACCCCGCCGGCCGGGAGCCACCGCTACAGCTCGATTTGGATCCGCTCATCCCCTGTGAGCTCAAAGACCTCGCAGTCGTTGGCGTAGGTGCGCTCCGGCAGGACGATCAGCACGTTGGCCGGATCGTCGTTGAGGGTGAACGGCGCGTGATGCCAGACCCCCGGCCGCAGCACGACCATCGTCCCGCGCGGCACGCGGAAGACCCGGATCTTATCCAGCGGGACGCCCGCGTCAGGCGGGGTCGCCGGCCCAACGTGGATCAGAACGTCGTTGTCCAGCGGCAGGATCCCCTCTCCCGTCGCCGTGTGATACTCCGAGACGTCGATCACCAGGTCCCGTGGCTCTACCCGACAGGTGGAGAAGGACACGGTCGGGGCGCCCCCCAGGTCTTGCTGGACCATGTCCCGGAAGAACTCGATCGGCGGGGCCCCAATCTTCTCCTGGTCTGGATCGATCAGGTTGGCGTAGAAGCCGAACGGCGAGAACGCTTCCAGGCTCAGCTCGGATACTTTGACGGTTCTCATGGGCCTCTCCTTGTGCCGTGTGATAAAGAAGTCCTCGAAGCTCCCGGACGTATCGGGGTCGTGAAACCCGGTATCGGCCATAGGCCATGATCGATTATACCAGAAACCTGCCTCAGAACAACCTGTTTTGCCAGCTTCACCCTTTGAGGCGTGCCAGTCCCTGAACCCGTGGGGAACGGCAGGCAAGCGATCGTCATCCGTCCTCTTGCTAGGCGCCGCCCAGCCGCGCCACAAGCGCCCGCAGCAATGCCCCGGCAAGGGGATCGCTGCCGATATTCTCGGCAGTCAGGTGGAAGGTGGAGACCAGCACGGCTCCCCGTCCGTATCGCCGCCGGGCGATGAGCCCGACTGGCTTGTGGATCCACCCCACGAACAGCCCGGCATCCACATCCCCCTGGAAGTCCCACGGTGATAACCCCGTGATGACGTGCTCCGGGATCACGCGGCTGAAGCTGAGATCCAGCAGCGGGCCTCCCGGCAGCGCGGCATACGGCCCCGTCCGGCGCAGCCAGGCGAAGGCGCTGGCCCAATCCCCCTCCCAGACCGTCCCTCGTCGCGGCGTGATCCACACGCGGGGCAGCGGCGCCGCCAAGGCCTCCGGCCCGTCCGCCAGGAGCAACAGCCGGCCGCCGTCCCGCACCCAGCCCCGTAGCTTCTCCCCGAGCTGACGGGCCACCGCGATCGCGTCGGGCCCCAGTTTCCCGGCCAGCGGCCAGCCCAGGTCCCGCAACGCCCTCGCCAGCCGGGCGTCGGGCGTCCAGAGCGTCACGCCGGAGATGGGCGCCCACGTTCCCTCCGGAAGGACGCTGAACGTCAGGTCGTTCTCCGCCACGACCCGGCCCGCGGCGTCCTCCCAGCGCAGCCGCAGCCGGGCCTGTTGTCCCACGTCCCCCTCGATGGTGGGCGCCGGGAGGGTGATGGGATCCAGTGGCACGACCTGGCCGCGCTCGACGTCTGGGACGGATACCTGGCCCTTCGCCATGGACTCATCCACCCACCAGCGCACCACGCCCGGGCCCGGGGTGGTCGCCCCATAGCGGGAGACCCACAGCCGGACCGCCACCGTCTCCCCCGGCCGGTACGCCCACCGATCCACCTCGGGGATGATCACATCATCGGCGTTGATCCGCCGCAGCACCGGGTGAAACGCCTTGGGACGCCGATCCATATCCAGCAGGCCGTTGCACTCCCAGTGTACGTCCGTGAACTCGGTGATGACGTACCCCTGGATGCTCCCCCGACGACGCATGGCCTCGATCTCGAACTTCAGCGCCTGATACTGGTGCCACTGGGTGGCCTCCACCAGCGCGCCATAATCGCCGAAGACCCGGTCCAGGCTCCACCGCCGGAAGCGATCCTGGACGCCGTGGGGGTAGACGACGCCCTCGTTCCGCTCCTGCCCCGTCTCGAACCACCACGGCTCGCCGTCCTGCGAGAGCAGATCGGCGTCGGGCAGGCCCCAATTGCCGAACTCGGACACCACCAACGGCTCCTGGCCGGTGCGCTCCGCGTCCCCGAAGGGGCTGTACGTGGAGGCCGGGCGGGCGGCGAAGGTCTCCACCCACTCGTCAAACTCCCGGTAGTGATCGGGGATCGCCCAATACACGTGGTAATCATCCAGATCGCTCTTCACGTGGAAGTTGGGCGGACACGGGGAGTTGTCCACGATCAGCCGGTGAGGATCGAGCTGCTTGGCGTACGCGTACATCTCCTTGAGCCAGGCCCGGTGCGTCGCGTCGCCGGGCAGGTCGAGGCCCCATCCCTCGTTGGCGATGGACCAGGCGATGATGGACGGTCGGTTCCAGTCCCGCTCGATCATCCCCTCCAGCGTGGCCTTCGCCCTCGCCTTGGCTCTCTCCGTGAGCAGCTCCCAGTTGGGGATCTCGCTCCAGACGAGGAGGCCGACGCGATCGGCCGCCCGATAGTAGCGGGGATCGCCTACCTTGATATGGATGCGGAGGCAGTTCAGCCCCAGCTCCTTGGCTTTGCGGAACTGATCCTCCAGGAAACCCTCGGAGGGCGGCGTGGCGATGGTGCCCGGGTAGTAGTCCTGGTCCAGCGCGCCGCGCAGGTAGATGGGCTGTCCGTTGAGGAGGATCCGCCCGTCCCTGGTCTCGACGGTGCGGAAGCCGAATGTGTCGCCCGTGGTATCGACGATCTCCCCCCGATGGATCAGGCGGGCTTCGGCCCGGTAGAGAGCGGGCGACTCAGGCGACCACCAGGCGAAGTCGGGCACTTTCAGTGTCAGCGAGGCGGAGGTGTCGCCGGCCGGGAACTCATGCGTAGCCCGGGCCACCGTTTCGCCAGCGGGCCCCGTGATCTCGACCTCCACGGCCATCTGCGATTCGGCCGGGGCGCTCAGCCGAACGTCCACGGTGACCTGAGCCTGACCTGGATCGGGGGTGATGCGGATGGGATGCAGGTAGATGGGATACCGCCGCTCGAGCCAGACGGACTGCCAGATGCCTCCGATGGGGCCGTACCACGACTGCTTGCCGTGGGGGATCTCCGCCATGGGAAAATCGGGATATTGCTCGTCGTCCGGGCCGGGGTCCACGACCCGGACGGTGATCTCGTTGCGCTGCCCGACCCGGAGATGGGCGCCGATCTCGAACTCGAAGGGGAGGTAGCCGCCCTCGTGATCGCCGACGTACTGATCGTTCACCCAGACCTGGGCGTAGTAGTCCACCGCGCCGAAGTGGAGCACGGCGGCGCGGCCCAGCCAGTCGGCCGGCACGTGGAACGACTTGCGGTACCAGCCCACGCCGGTGGCCTCCCGCAGGTCGGGGAACTGGGCCTGCCAGGGCATGGGCACGTAGGCCGTGCGCCACCGTTGGATCTGGCCTGCGGGCAGGTCGCCCGTTGGGTCGAGGTGAAAGCGCCAGGGGCCATCGAGGGGAAGATGGGTACGCGTGGTCATGTGTTCTTCTCTCCTAAGTGCGTGTCTGAAGATTTACCGGCAAGATGTCTGAGGGGGCTCCCTCAACGACCAGCTCCACAGGGGGAGGTGTGGAGGGGGCCTCCCCTCCACGGAAATCCCACTTTTCCGGCCTGTACCTGCCTCTCTCGGCCCTTCCCGAAGGACCCAGGCCGAGGCCAGGCAGGTCGAGGGCAAAAGAAGGGCTTTTTCCGGAGAGGCGGAGCCCCTCCGGGCTT
>JAADGJ010000026.1 GCA_013152435.1 Chloroflexota bacterium
TTGGCGGGGCCAAGAACTCCGGTCAGGACGTGCAGCCCGTACACGGTCATGTCGTACAGCGGGCCACCGCCCGGACGCCGGAAGTACCAGGCCGGGTTGATGTTCGAGAGCACGTCATCGCCGTGACGTACGGATTCCCCTTCATGATATCGGCCGAAGGCCGCGCCGGTGACGGCCCAGGTCAACGCGCCTAACGCCCCGCTCACCACCAGTCGGCGGATCTCCTGATGCAACGGGCGCAGCATCTCGCCCGGCGAAGCGACCAGCTTGACCCCACGCCGTCGGGCCAGCTCGATCAGCTCGTCAGCCTCGTCCACGGTCGTCGTCATCGTCTTGTTGAAGTGGACGTGCACCCCATGCTCGATGGCGAGCTTCCCCTGCTCATAGTGCACCCCGATGGGGGATGCGATGGTGACCGCGTCGACATCGCCGTGGGCCAATAGATCCTCGTAACGCTCGAACGCCTTGGGGACGCCGAACCGCTCCGCGGCCGCCTGGGCCCGCCCTGGCACCGGGTCGCAGATGGCGGTCACCCGCACCCGGTCCTGCACATCCTCCTGCGTGAGATGGGGCAGGATCCCTCGGATGGAGATACTGCCCGCTCCGACGACGCCGATTCGCACTGGATCGGCCATGGTCCCTCGCTCCTTTTGGCTGGATTATACTCCGAACTCATCATCCTCGCACGGCGAAAGAAACATGTTCGTCCTGTCGTCCGTCTCGAGTAGACTTCTGAGCCGGCATGAATTCGGTAGGGACGACGCGTGCGTCACTCTATTCGCATCAACTGAACAGCATGGGCGAGGCCCTCGCCTGCCGCTTTTTCCCTCCACGGGCGGCCGCACCTGAAAGGGGAGGTACGGAGGGGCTTCCCCTCCGCAGGGAAACTCTTTTTCCCGCCTTTTCCCTGCCTGGTTGGGGCTTTGACCGGTGGCCTCCGGCCCCACGGGGCCGGTGAGGGCTTGAAAATAGGTTTCTTCGGAGGGGCTACCGCCCCTCCGAACCATCCCAGAGATACGGGGCCACGCTTCTGCATCGCTCCTACCATTGTCCCCAGAGAGCAGGATCCGTATGTTGTTCTCTCTGGGCGAAGATCAACGATCATCCACGAAGCGAACCTCAATTTGGCAGCCCATCTCGAACAGGCGCTTCCACGGGAGATAGATATCATGCACTGAGATCTCCGAGATCTCGGGCCATCCTGTCTCTGATGTGGAAACCTCGCGAAAGAGATCGGTCAGGGCTCTCGCCCGCTCCAGCAGCCGGGCGGACACCCGCTCCCGCACGGCCTCCACATCCCGAGGAAGCTCGGACACCATGGGTTCCAGCCCCAGTGCGGGCAGATCCACCAACATCACCTCCGTGCGGGCGATGGCCTGATAGAGGTAGTCATCCAGGAAGCGCAGGAAGAGGTAGGCCAGGTGAGCCCGGAGCCCCTCGCGATCCCCGCCACGCCGCAGATGGGCCGCCCAGGCGACGGCGTGGGCCAACACGGTCCCCAACGTGTTCCCCGCCGTGTTCCACCCTGCATATCCGGCCAGCCGCGGCGCCAGTCCGGCCTCCATCAGCCGATCTCCCAACGCCAGATCGGCGCCGTTCACGAAGGCCACGTCCGCGATGGCGACCCGTCTTCCCCGCGAGATCTCATCGGCCGCGGCCCTCACGAATTCGTCCACATCGCGGAAGACGGTGTGCATCTCCCGCCGCGTCGCCCGCAGCGCATCCGAGACCTGGTGTTCCTCGATCCAGCGGGCGGCCTGAGGGACCCGCTCCGCCAGTTCCTCCTCGCTCCAGCGCAGCGGAAGCTGGAACACGCCCTCGCCCTGTACCTCGCCGGGGGAGTTGACGAACAGCGAGAAGTCCGCCTCCTCGGGAGAGCCGACCAGCACGCCGCCCAACGGGGCCAGATGCGCCTTGATCAGCTCGGGCATGGGGCGGTCCTCGTACGCGGTGATCACGTCGCCCGCCCGACACGAAGCATAGCGCGTCCACACGCGCGGCGTCAGACCGTTCTCCCGGCAGATGACGCGGGCCAGCAGGATCATCCCGATCTCGTCGGCGCCGGGATAGGTGATCGCCCGATCGGACAGCCCCAACGCCCGGATCTCCCGACGCAGAGCCCGGCTCTCGGCGATGTTCCAGCCGTACTCCATCGTGTCATCCTGGGGGATGAGCAGATAATCGAAGATCCCCTCGCGCGTCCACTGCAGCATCGCCCGGTTGACAGCATGATTGTGAGCGCGGCCGTCCAGGTAATCCCGTACGATCTCCTCGGGCAACTCGGTCGCCAGCTGATCACGCTCGGCGATCTCCTCCGACGAGGCATCGCCCATATCCGCCTTATCGGTCAGGTACGACAGCCGGAACATGCGGGCGCCATACGTGGCCCAGTAGGGCTTCTCCTCCTCGGTCGCGTTGCCACGAGTGATGCGCATGAGCACGTTGAAGCCGAGCAAGGTGAGCTCGGGATGGGCCCGCTTCAGATCCCGAAGCACCTGCAATCGGCCAAGCACCGTGTCCACGCTGTCGTACGAGATGCGGGAGCTAACCAGTCCGCCGTACCCCAACGTGTCCAGGGCGACCACGGCCGCGTCCAATTGGGAGGCCAGATCGCGCAGCCACTCCGTGATGCGCTCGATCTGGGCCCCACGCCACAGATTGCCCAACCACTCCCGGGGCGGCAACAATACCTCCATCCCGGCGATGCGGCCGACGTACTGCGGGAAGTCGTAGTTGGGTGGACGATCATCCAAAGGGATCAACGCCACCTTCGACATCTTTCATCTCCTCTATCCGCTAACCGCTAACGGCTAATCGCCAACCATCTCCACGCATCCGGTCTCCACGGAGCGATAGCCAGCAGCCAGGATCTCCAGCGCTCGCAGGCCATCCCGGCCATCCACCATCGGACGCGTCCCGCTCGCCACGCAATCCAGGAAGTGGGTCACTTCCCCTGCGAAGCGATCAGGTCCCTCATCCGGAACGTGGGTCCAGTCGTCATCCCCCTCCAGCCGGTAGCGCAGCTCGGCCGCCGCGTAATCCACGATGGCCTCGCCCTCGGTCCCGTAGACCCAGATGGCCGCCTCGGACACCGGTGTCACCCACGAGCACTCGATCACGCCGTCCACCCCATCCACCGAGCGTACATGCAACACCGCGCTGTCCTCCACCGTCAGCTCCGGCAGGACAGTCTGGAGGCGAGCCCACGCGCTCTCCACCTCGCCCACCAGGAAGCGGAAGAGATCTACGGAGTGTACGGCGGTATCGATGAGAATCCCGCCGCCGGCGACCTCAGGTTGTACGAACCAGGTGCGCTCCACCCCGACGAATCGGAACGCGAACCGGTTGTGGAAATGGACGATCCGCCCCAGGCGGCCCGCGGCGATCATCTCCCGCAGGGTGCGCACGGCCGGGTGGAAGCGGTGGCACAGCGCCGTCATCAGGATGCCCCCCGTGCGATCGGCGGCCTCCACCATCGCCCTCGCCTCCTCCACGGTGCGCGCCAGCGGCTTCTCGCACAGCACGGCCAGCCCGCGCGCCAGCGCGGCCTCCGTCACCTCCCGATGAGCCACGGGCGGCGTGCACACGCTGATCGCCTGTGGCACCTCGCGGTCGAACATCTCGCGGTAGTCCGTGTAGGCCCGGCAGCCGAAGGCCTCCGCCCGGGTGCGCGCCGCCTCTGGGACCACATCGGCCACGGCCACGATCTCGGCCCGCCCGCTCTGCGCGTAGGCCCTCAGGTGGATGCCGCCGATCCCCCCTGCGCCCACGACGGCCACTCTCACCTTCTCTTCCATGGGACCTCCTCCTCTAGGCATGAAGAATCCCCGGCCGGGCGCGTCATCCAGCCGGGGTTAAGGTGACGCCATGCCCCAATAGAAACGGCGATCACCCTTTAATCCCCGTCAGTGTGATCCCCTCCATGAACGTGCGCTGCGTGAAGAAGAACAACACCAGCGGCGGCAACATCGTCATCGTCGACGCCG
>JAADGJ010000027.1:0-12044 GCA_013152435.1 Chloroflexota bacterium
CGGCGTCGACGATGACGATGTTGCCGCCGCTGGTGTTGTTCTTCTTCACGCAGCGCACGTTCATGGAGGGGATCACACTGACGGGGATTAAGGGATGACCATAGACTACGAGCTTCTCGATCGGCTGCGAGGCGGATTGATCGTGTCCTGTCAGGCTCTGGAGGGAGAGCCGTTGCATGGCAGCGAGATCATGGCGCGAATGGCCGTTGCTGCTCGCATCGGAGGGGCGGTTGGGATCCGTGCCAACTCACCGGAGGATGTGGCCGCCATCCGCGCCGCGGTGGATTTGCCCATCATCGGGATCTACAAGGTGCAGGAGCCTGGTTTTGAGGTGTACATCACCCCGCGACTGGAGCACGCCCGCGCGGTGTTGGAGGCTGGGGCGGATATCGTGGCGGTGGATGCCACGGCCCGGCCGCATCCCGAGGCGGAGGATGGCGCCGCGTATATCCGCCAGCTAAAGGCGGCCCTGTCCTGTCCCATCATGGCCGACGTCTCGACGGTGGAGGAGGGCGTGGCGGCCGCGGAGGCCGGGGCCGACCTGGTGGCCACCACCATGTCCGGGTACACGCCGTATAGCGTCCAGCGTAAGGCGCCTGATCTGGAGTTGATCCGGGCCCTGGCCGCCCGGCTGTCCGTTCCCGTGATCGCGGAGGGACGCATCCGCTCGCCGGAGCAGGCGGTGGCCGCTCTGGAGGCGGGCGCCTTCGCCGTGGTGGTGGGAGGGGCCATCACCCGCCCGCAGGAGATCACGCGCTGGTTCGTGCAGGCGATCCGACGATCAGGTCATCGCCCGTTCTGAGGGGGTGTTGGTGGACTTCCCCCATGGTATGTGTTGGAGGAGGGGAGGCGCAATCTCGGCGATCTCGGTACGGGATGTCAGTCTTCCGTGGAAGCGCCTGTTCGAGATGGGCTACTGGATTGAGGTTCGCTTCGCGGACGATTGAGCGGCGAGCCATCGTGATGCCCCCAGGAGGCGGTCACAGCCGCCTCTTTTGCTTTATGGGCGTGCTTCGGCCTCCGAGGGGAATGGCGTCTGATAAAGACTGCCTTTGTCAATCGTCTGGAAAGTTGGTATAATGCCATCAACCCGGTCCCGGATCGGCCTTCGTTCGCCGGAGCAACCACGTGATCGAAAGCGTTGATGGCAGGCTGTATATCATCGGGAAGCCTCCCGAGCCTACGCGCTCCGTTTTGCGTGATCTTTTCGTACGCCTGGCTGAAGAGGCTGGCGGGACGCCCAATCCGGAGCCGCGCCTGACCATTCAGACCATCTATGGCCTCCACCTGGCCGAGGTCGTGCAGGAGCGGGTGGAGACGATCGTCCGTGATCTGCCCCCGATTCATGTGCGCGCGGGGGGGCTGATCGCCTTCGCGCTGCGCACACCGCATCAGCGCCTGGTGATCCCGGTAGAGAAGACGCCCACGCTGCGGTATATCTACCAGGCCATCGCCGAGGAGGTTACGGGGCTGGGTGTGTCCACCCAGCCCTTTAACCTGGAGACGTGGCAGCCTCACATGACGGCCGTGGAGGGGGATTGGGAGGACGCGGAGGCCGTGGCCCGCCAGCTGGCCCCTCAGGTCCCGGATGTCCAGTTCATCATCGATCGCCTGTGGATGAGCGTGCAACGGGCGCCCGGCGTCTGGATGGAGCTGGGCATCTGGCCGTTGCGGGGCAGGCTGCCCGAGGAGCCGACCGATCACGGGGCATAGCAGCGGAGCGATAGATGGACCAGGCGCCCAGTAACAAACAGATCGCCGCGCTGTTACGGCGTATCGGTGGCATCCTGGATATCCTGGGTGAGAACCGATACAAGATCATGGCCTATCGGCGCGCGGCCGACAGCATCGAGTCGTTGCCACGGGACCTGGCCGACTACTGGCGAGAAGGCCGTCTGCGTGAGATCCCGGGCATCGGCGAGGCTCTGTCCGAGAAACTGGACGAGCTGTTGCGCACCGGGCACATGAGCTATCTGGAGAAGCTGGAGCAGCAGGTGCCGCCCGGTGTCGTGGATATGTTGGAGATCCCGGAGGTCGGCCCCAAGACGGCTCGCCTGGTGTGGGAGAAGCTGGGCATCACATCCGTTCAGCAGTTGAAGGCAGCCGCCGAGGCCGGTCAGTTGCGCCAGCTGCCCGGCATGGGAGCCAAGACGGAACAGCGCATCCTGGCCGGCATCCAGGCGTTGGAGCGTCGCAGTCGGCGCATCCCCATCGGCGAGGCGCGCCCCGTGGCGTTGGCCCTGCTCCGAGGGCTGATGGAGGGGATCCCCTCGTTGTCCCAGGCGACCGTGGCCGGGTCCCTGCGACGCTGGCGGGAGACCATCGGCGACTTGGACCTGCTGGCCGCGGCGGAGGACCCGGAGCCGGTGATGGAGGTCTTCGTGGGGCTTCCGGATGTGGCCGAGGTGATCCTGCGTGGGACGACGAAAACCTCCATTCGCACCCGTGATGGCCTGCAGGTCGATCTGCGCGTCGTCCCGCCCGAGCGATGGGGCACCGCGCTGCAGTATTTCACCGGATCTCAGGCGCACAATATCGCCCTGCGGGAGCGGGCGTTGAAGTTAGGGTTCAGCCTGAGCGAGTACGCGTTGAAGCGGGATGATGGTAGTGAGCTGCTGTGTTCGGAGGAGGAGTCCGTTTACGAGGCGTTGGGGCTGCCATGGATCCCACCGGAGCTGCGCGAGAACCGGGGTGAGATCGAAGCAGCCGCCGAGGGCCGGTTGCCGAGGCTGATCGAGATGGGCCATCTCCAGGGGGAGCTGCACGCGCATTCCACCTGGAGCGATGGCACGGCGACCATCGAGGAGATGGCTGAGGCGGCCCGGGCACGAGGATATCGCTATCTGGTGATCACCGATCACAGCGAGAGCCTGGGTGTCACCGGTGGCCTGACCGTGGAGCGATTGCGGGAGCAGCGGGCGGAGATCGATCGTCTGAACGAGCGCTGGTCCGATTTCCGCCTCCTGCAGGGCGCCGAGGTCGAGGTGCGGGCGGATGGCACCCTGGATTATCCGGACGAGGTCCTGGCGGAGCTGGATTGCGTGGTCGCCTCGCTGCACACCGGGCTGCGTCAGGATCGGGATCAGATCACCGCTCGTGCTCTGGCCGCGATCCGGAATCCGCACGTGGACGTCCTGGGGCATCCTTCGGGGCGTTTGCTGGGGCGCCGGGAGGAGAGCGCCGTCGATCTGGAGGCGGTGTTGCAGGCGGCCGCCGAGACCGGCGTCGCCATGGAGGTCAACGCCCATCCGTCCCGGCTGGACCTGGATGATGTGCACGTGCGGCGGGCTATCGAGCTGGGCGTGCCGCTGGTCATCAATTGCGATGCACACAGCCCGGCCGACTTCGACTTCATCGAGTATGGTGTGGCAACCGCCCGTCGGGGGTGGGCAACGCCTGACTGTGTGTTGAACACCCTGTCGCTGGACCGCCTGGAGCAGTGGCTGCGGAGTCGCGGCGGCAGAGGCTGATCTCGGAGATCGTCACTCTCAGGTTGTCGTCAAGTTGAGGAGGATGGCATCATGACCGATGAACTCCGCACGCCCTCGTCCCCACCGGATGACGAGCCGCGAGGGGGGGCATGGGAGGGCCCCGCCTTCGAGACGGACGCGGACCCGGATTGGGAACCTGAGTCCCAGTCCATGTACGATCCTCCGGAGGAGCGCCACCTGGGACGGGAGATCCCCTTGTGGGCGATCGGCGCCATTGCCCTGGTGATCGTCGCCATCGTGGCCCTGGCGTTCTCGGTGATCGGCGGGGGAGGGAAGCCCGAGGGGACGCCTACCCCCGATCCCACCGCGTTGGCCCGGCTGGAGGCTCTGGCGGCCACGCCCACGCCGGTGCCGCCCACGCCCACTCCCACGCTGACCCCCACGCCCGAGCCGAAGCTGGCCGTCGGACGGAAGGCGGTGGTCACCGGTAGCGAGCCGGAAGGCCTGTTGTTGCGAGGAGGGCCGGGGCTGGAGAGCGCCGCGAGGGTCATCCTGCGGGATGGGACCCTGTTGGAGTTGCTGCCTCAGCCCGGGGATGTGACCGGCGAGTACCCGGTGGAGATGGATGGCTACACCTGGTGGCGGGTGCGGGTCCTCAGCGGTCCCGATGAGGGGCTGTCGGGCTGGGTGGCGGCCGACTGGCTGGAGCCCGTGATGGAGGATGCCACGCCGGCATCTTCGTCTCAATAGCCCATAATCTTGCACATGCAGGGCGCGCCCGTGGCGGCTGGGGCCGGCGGGCGCGCTTGCCCGTTGTGCGGGGGTGATCCATGAGCGAATCTGTGGCCGAGCGCATCGCCCGTCTGCGCGAGTTGATCAACTACCACAACTATCGATACTACGTGCTGGATGATCCGGAGATCAGCGACGCGGAGTACGACGCGCTGGTCCGGGAGTTGCGGCGCCTGGAGGAGGAGCACCCGGAGCTCATCACGCCCGATTCGCCCACGCAGCGGGTCGGCGGGGAGCCGCTGGATCGCTTTGAGAAGGTGGAGCATCCGGTGCCGATGCTCAGCCTCTCCAACGCGTTTGGCCCCGATGAGCTGAGGGCCTGGCGGGATCGGACCTTGCGCCTGCTCCCGCCTGAGATGGCCGACCGGCTGGCGTACGTGGTCGAGCCGAAGATCGACGGACTGACGGTGGTGCTTCACTACCAGGATGGCCTGTTCGTTCTGGGGGCGACGCGCGGGGACGGCTACGTGGGCGAGGATATCACCGCCAACCTGCGCACGGTGCCCGCCGTGCCGCTGCGCATCCCGGTGGTGAAGGATGGGCCGCCGCCGCGTCGGCTGGTGGTGCGGGGCGAGGCGTACATGCCCCGGGATGCCTTCGAGCGTATGAACGCCGAGCTGGCCGCTCGTGGCGAGCGAACCTTCGCCAACCCACGCAACGCCGCCGCCGGATCCCTGCGTCAGCTCGATCCGCGCATCGCCGCCTCTCGCCCGCTGAGCCTGTGGGCCTATCAGGTGATCATCGTAGAGGGCGGGGAGACGCCGCGCTGTCAATGGGAGGCCCTGGACTATCTGCGGCGGCTGGGGTTCCCGGTAGATCCGCACGCCAGGCGCTTCGATGATTTCGAGGCGGTGGTGCAGCATTGTGTGGAATGGGAGTCGCGTCGTCACGAGCTGAACTACGACATCGACGGCCTGGTGGTCAAGATCGACGATTTCGAGATCCAGGAGCGACTGGGGGCCGTGGGCAACGCGCCCAGATGGGCCATCGCCTATAAGTTCCCCGCCGAGGAGGCGATCACGCGTCTGCTGGATATCCAGGTCAACGTCGGTCGCACGGGGACGCTGAACCCCTACGCCATCCTGGAGCCGGTACGGGTGGGAGGCGTGACCGTACGCAACGCCACGTTGCATAATGAGGATTACATTCGGGAGAAGGACATCCGCATCGGCGATATGGTGGTGGTGAAGCGGGCGGGCGAGGTCATCCCCCAGGTGGTTCGGCCCGTGGTGGAGCTGCGCACGGGCGAGGAGCGCGAGTGGCATATGCCCGATCGCTGTCCCGCGTGCGGGGAGCCGGTGGTGCGCCCGGAGGGGGAGGTGGCCTACTACTGCGTCAACGCCGCCTGCCCGGCTCAGCTCGTGCGCCTGGTAGAGCATTTCGTCTCCCGCGGCGCCATGGATATCGAGGGGATGGGCAGCAAGCAGGCCGAGCTGTTCGTGAAGAAGGGGCTGATCCGCGACGTGGCGGACATCTTCTATCTGAAGCCTGAGCAGCTGCTGGAGTTGGAGGGGTACAAGGAGAAGCGGGTCCAGAACCTGATGCGGGCGATCGAGGCGGCCAAGAATCGCCCGTTGGCTCGTCTGATCACCGCGTTGGGGATCAAGTTCGTGGGCAGCACGGTGGCGGAGATCCTGGCCCAGCACTATCACTCCATCGACGCCCTCATGCAGGCCTCCGAGGAGGAGTTGACCCAGATCGAGGGGATAGGCCCCAAGATCGCCAAGAGCATCGTGGACTGGTTCTCTCGCGAGTCCAACCGGCAAGTGATCGAGAAGTTGCGGGCGGCCGGGGTGCGGATGGCCGATGAGGTGCCAGAGGTGCCGGAGGAGGGGGCTCGCCCGCTGGAGGGCAAGACGTTCGTGATCACGGGGACGTTGCCCACCATGAGCCGGCAGGAGGCCACCGAGTTCATCGTGCGTCACGGCGGCCGGGTGACGAACTCCGTCAGCCGCCGGACTGATTATCTGGTGGTGGGGGCCTCGCCGGGCAGCAAGCTGCAACGGGCGCAGGAGTTGGGGGTTCCTATCATCGACGAGGCTGGGCTGTTGAAGCTGGTGGAGCAGGGACAGGTCGCTGAGAAGGGGGAATAGGGCGCACCCGTTGGCTTCTCCCCCGTGTGCCGGATGAGCGGGCACATCTGATCGAGGGGTGCGCGATCCAACAGGAAGAGGTTGTCAAAACGCTTATGGTTGCGAACCGGCATGAGTTCTCTGAGACGATCGTATTGGAGGGGCATATCATCGACTCGTTGATCCTGACTCGGGTGATGGACTCCATTATGGACCTGGGTGGGGATTTCAACGTGGAGGAGATCCGGGTGGGGCGGCACAAGCAGGAGCCCAGCTACGCCCGGCTGAGGGTCTTCGCGGACAGCGAGCCGCAGATGCGCCAGATCCTGACGACGCTTCAGGAGTTCGGCGCGGAGATCGTGGATGGCGGCGATGTGCGTACCGAGCCCGCCCCAATCGACGGCGCGGCGCCGGATGACTTCTACTCGACCACGAACCTGCCGACGCAGGTGCGGTTGCATGGCCACTGGGTGGACGTCGAGGGGACGGAGATGGACCTGGTGATCGTCGTGGACCGCGAGCGAAGCCGGGCGTGGACGTGCCCCATCGCCGAGCTCAAGGCGGGCGATCAGGTCGTTGTCGGACACGAGGGGGTTCGCGTGTTCCCCATGGAGCGCGAGCGGGAGCAGGAGGTCTTCAGCTTCATGCGGTCCACCGTCTCGTCCGAGCGACCCAACGCGCTGGCCATCGCTCAGGTCGCCCAGGTCATGCGTGATCTGCGGGAGCAGGGGGGACGGATCCTGTTCGTGGTGGGCCCGGCCATCATTCACAGCGGCGCGGGCGTGCATCTGGCCCGCCTGATCCGTGGCGGGTATGTGCAGGTGCTGTTCGGCGGCAACGCCGTCGCCGTACACGACGTGGAGTCGCAGCTGTTCGGCACCTCATTGGGGGTGGATCTGCGCACGGGACTGCCGGTCCCGGGGGGGCACCGCAACCACATGCGGGCCATCAACGCGATCCGCCGGGTGGGGTCGCTGGAGAAAGCGGTGGAGACCGGGTTGTTGCGCTCGGGGGTGATGTACGAGGCGATCCGCCACGGCGTGCAGATGGTGCTGGCGGGCTCCATACGGGACGATGGCCCCATGCCCGGCGTCGTCACGGACGTGATCGAGGCGCAGCGGCAGATGCGGGAGGCGCTGCGAGACGTGGAGATGGCGATCATGGTGGCCACCATGCTGCACTCCATCGCGACCGGGAACCTGTTGCCGGCCCACGTCAAAGTGGTGGTCGTCGATATCAACCCGGCGACGGTGACCAAGCTGGCCGATCGGGGGAGCTTTCAGGCTGTGGGGATGGTCACCGATGCGGAGCTATTCCTTCGGGAACTGGTGGAGGAGCTGGCCCTGCCGGAATAGCGGCGGCGCCTTTCATCGGCAAGAGTCTGAGAGAAGGTAAGGAAGGAACATGTTCGACAAGCAAAGGATACCCGTGCAGTGTCCGAACTGCCGCACTTCGTTCACGGCCGAGGTGCATCGCATCATCGATGTGAGCAAGGATCCGAGCCTGAAGCAGCAGCTCCTGGCCGGGCAACTGAACATGGCGACCTGCCCCTCGTGTGGCATGCCCATCGCGTTGGCGGCTCCCATCCTGTATCATGACCCCTCCAAGGAGTTTCTGGGCGTGTTCGTGCCCGCTCAGGCGAACCTGACGAACCTGGAGCAACAGCAGCGCATCGGCGAGCTGACCAACGCGCTGATGAACTCCCTGCCGCCCGAGCAGCGCAAGGCCTACCTGTTGCAGCCCAAGCAGTTCCTCACGCTGGAGAGTTTGATCGACGCGATCCTGGAGGCGGACGGGATCACCCGCGAGATGCGGGAGGCCCAGCGCGAGCGGTTGAACCTGCTCCAGCGGCTGGTCCAGGCCGTCGGCGATGAGGAGCGGTTGCGGACGATCGTCGCCGAGAACGACGAGAAGCTGGACGAGGACTTCTTCGCCCTGGCCAGCGTGCTGGCCGAGAGCGCTGCCGCCCAGGGCGATATGCGCTCAGCGCAGCAGATCTCCGCGTTGCTGGATAAGCTGATGGATATGACCACGTTGGGACGCCGCATTCGGGCTCAGCAGGAGATCCTGTCCGGGCTTGATGAGAGCACCACCCGTGAGGATATCCTGGAGCGGCTGCTCAACGCGGAGGAGGAGTCGGCTATCGAGGCGTTGGTGGCCGTGGCCCGCCCGCTCATGGACTATTTCTTCTTCCAGGCGCTCGCGGAGCGAATCGAGCGGGCGGAGAAGCGGAAGGATCGAGAGGAGAGCCAGCGGCTGCGCGCCCTGCGCGATCGTATCCTGGAGATCCAGCGCCGGCAGGACGAGGCCATCCAGGCGATCATCGATCAGGCCTCGCAGTTGTTGCAGGCGGTGCTGGAGAGCGACGACCCGGTGACCCTGTTGCGCTCCCGCAAGGACGAGATCAACGAGACGTTCATGAACATTTTGCGGGCCAACATCGACGCGGCCGAGCGACAGGGCGCGGCCGCGGCCGCTCGGCGCCTGCGGGAGGTCTGGGAGATGGCGGTGGAGCTCCTGGAGGAGGACCTGCCGCCCGATCTGCGTCTCATCAACCGGCTGTTGCGGGCGGAGTACCCGGATGGCACGCGGCAGCTCCTCATGGAGAATCGCGAGGATCTGGACGCGGAGCTGGTGGAGTCCATGCGGGTGATGGCCGAGTCCATGCGGGCGCAGGGGCAGGAGGCGCTGGCCAAGCGGCTGGATGACATCCGGGCGCAGGCCACGCTCATGCTGTAGCCTTTTACCGTGGTGACGTCCCTTCGGCTGCGATCCGTTGAGAGGCCCCGGTCGGGAGATCGGGGCCTCTTGATTCATCCCCTGTCCCCCAGATAGCCAAGAGGGGACAGATTCTGTTCTCCTCCCGTTGGGCGGCTGAAGAAAGCCGTTGCTTCTGCTATGGGGAGGCCCGGAGGGGCGAAGTCCCTCCGGAAAAAGCCCTTCTCCCGCCTCCGATCTGCCCGGCTTTGGCCCAGGCCTTGTGGAAAGGGTCAAGAAAGGCAGGTGTAGGCTGGAAAAGTGGGATTTCCGTGGGATCTCCTCTCTACGCCTCCCCCTGTGGAGCTGGTAGCTGCGGGAGACCCTCAGACACCTGGCCGGTGAACGTTCAGGTGCTCTTTCAGGCGGGGTGCGATGGGTTCGGCGCGGGGAGCATCGATCGGGACCGTTTCGCCTCGATCAGCTCCTGATACAGTTGGAGGATGCGCTCCGTGGTGCGCGTGATGGAGTATCGCTGGCTGCTTTCCCGGGCCCCCTGTGCCAGGCGCTCGCGCAGATCGTCATCCTGGAACAGGCGCGCCATCTTCAGGGCGAAGGCGGCCGGGTCCTCCGACGCGAGCAGGCCGTTGTATCCGTGCTCGATGGTGTCTGCGATCCCGGGGGAGCGGATGCCCAACACCGGCAGCCCGGCGGCGAGCGCCTCCAGCACGGTGAGGGGGTGGACCTCGCTGGTGGAGGCGGTGGCGAAGAAGTCGCCCAGGATCAGGTAGCCCGGCATCTCCTCGTAGGGCACCTGCCCGGTGAAGTGCACGCGTGTCCGGATCCCCAGCTCGTTTGCCAGCGCCCGATACTCCTCCAGCTGCGGCCCGCTGCCGATCAGCAGCAGGTGGGCGTCGTCCACTTCCTCCACTACGGGCGCGAAGGCGTGCAGCAGGAAGGCGACGTTCTTCTCCCCGGCCATGCGGCCGACGAATACCGCCACCCGGGCGTGCTCCGGGATGCCCACGTCCGCTCGCGTGTGGCGGATCTTGGGGTGCAGGAACGCCTCCACGTCGATGCCGTTGGGCACGATCTCGATGCGGCATCGCGTGCCCCAGGATCGTAGAAGGTCGTAGATGCCACGGGAGGGCGCGATGACCAGGTCACACCATTGCGTGAAGGTGGGGAAGAACGTCTCCAGGAACGTCTCCGAGAGGGAGGGCGGGAGCAGGGGCAGATACTGTTGGGCGTACAGGTCGTAGCGCGTGTGGTTAGTGAACACGACCGGGATGCCGTTGCGCTGGCCGATGGCCGCGGCGATGATGCCGCTCAGGAACGGGTGTTGCGCGTGCAGGATGTCCATGCTCTGCAGGAGGCGCCGGGTACGTCGATCGTAGCCGAAGCTCAGGTGATAGCCCGTGTCGGAGATGGGGATCGCCTTGGACCGCACAACCCGGGGCTCGTCGTCCTGGTAGTCGGTATGCCCGGGGGTGAAGACCCACGCTTCGTGGCCGCGGCGCTCCAGCTCTCGCTTGTGCAGGCTGATGAAGTTGGTCACGCCGTTCAGCACGGGTTTGTAGACGTCCGTGAGTAGAGCGATGCGCATGATCTCCTCCCCCGATGGGTGCGGCGTGGTGGCGGGCGCTCCTGTGCGCATGGAGGATGGCCTTGCCTTGTAGAGAACGGGCCCCTGCGACGGAGCAGCGGCCGTGTGCCCTTTTCACGATGCCATCGTGGGGAGTATAACATGGGCGGCGGGGAGGCAACAAGGCGGGCAACCTACGCCCCGCCCCGGTTTTTCCGATGCTCCGCCGTCGCCATGCCAGGGGCTTGGGATGGGGAGCATCGGCCGCGGTGAATCGTTGCCTGGCCCACGCGGCTGTGCTAGAATGCATGCGGCATATGCGACGTCGTGAGATGAGGGGGAGAGGGGATGCAAGCGGAGATCGTTTCCATCGGGACGGAGTTGTTGCTGGGCGAGATCGTGGATACCAACGCGACCTTCATCGCCCGCCAGCTGGCCTCCATCGGGTTGAATCTCTTCTTCAAGACTACGGTGGGGGATAACGCCGAGCGCATCGCATACGTGTTGCGGCAGGCTATGGGGCGGTCGGACATCATCATCACCACGGGAGGGCTGGGGCCCACCGTGGACGATGTGACCCGGGAGGGCGTGGCGTTGGCGGTGGATCGGCCGCTGCGGGAGAGCGAGGAGGCGCTGCGGCAGATCGAGGCGTTCTTCATCCGGCGAGGCCGTTCGCTGAGCGAGAACAACCGTCGCCAGGCGCGCATCCCGGAAGGCGCGACGGTGATCCCCAATCCGGTGGGCACCGCCCCCGGCTTCATCGTGGAGCATCAGGGACGGATCATCATCAGCCTGCCCGGAGTGCCGCGGGAGATGGAATACCTGATGCGGGAGTCGGTGATCCCGTTCTTGCGAGAGCGCTTGCATACCGGGGAGACCGTGATCAAGAGCAAGGTGCTGCGCACGTGCGCCATCGGCGAGAGCAGCATCGATGAGCGGATCAGCGATCTGATGCACTCGTCGAACCCCACGGTGGGACTGGCGGCCCACGTCGGGCAGACGGATATCCGGATCACGGCCAAGGCGCACAGCGAGGCCGAGGCCGATCGGCTGATCGCGGACATGGAGGCTCGTGTGCGGGCCCGGGTGGGGAAGTACATCTACGGCACCGGGCGTGAAACGTTGGAGGAGGTGGTGGCCCGGCTGTTGGCCGAGCGCGGTGCGCAGGTGAGCGTGATCGAGAGCAACACGGCGGGAGAGCTCGCCCGGCGCCTGTCGGAGGCCTCGGGCGAGACGGCGGTGGTGCGGGCGGCCATGGTCGTCCAGGACGATGCGTCCGGGCTCCGTGCGTTGGGAATCGAGCTGCCCACCGCCGGAGATTACGTGTTCAGCGCGGAGGAGACGGAGAGGCTGGCTCGGGCGTGGCGTCAGCAGACCGGCGCCGCGTACGGGCTGGCGGTTCTGGGCAGTATGGGAGAGGAGGAGGGGTTATATAGCGAGCGCACCGGCTATACCCACATCGCCGTG
>JAADGJ010000027.1:12103-23691 GCA_013152435.1 Chloroflexota bacterium
GCTCTCTCGCGTTTGGGTGGAGAACCACGCGCTGGACCTGTTGCGTCGCGTGCTCCTGGGGCCTTCTGAGTCATGATGGCTCGCTTTCGTGGGATCATATCAAGTTGCTATCACCGCTAAAGGATGCTATAATAACGTCCGTTGGGAACATCCATAGAGGGCATGCATGACGCGAGTCTGCTTCGTTTTCCTGGACGGTGTAGGGCTGGGCCTCGATGATGACGCGAACCCTCTCGCTCGCGTGTACATGCCTACGGTTCGACGGCTGCTGGGGCGTCCTCTGATCAACGGCCCCGCCGTCGAGATGCCTCGCCTGTTGTTTCGTCCCCTGGATGCCTCTCTTGGGGTGGAGGGCCTCCCTCAGAGCGCGACCGGCCAGACGACGCTTTTCACCGGCGTGAACGCGGCGAAGGCGGTCGGGCGCCACGTGTCCGCCTTCCCCACGGCAGCGTTGCGCGAGATCATCGTCGAGCACAGCCTGCTCAAACGGGCGGTGGAGATGGGGAGGCGGGCGACCTTTGCCAACGCCTACTCGCCTCAATATTGGGACAGGGTGAAGGAGCGACGGTTCCGTCACTCCGCCACGACCTGGGTCAATATGGCGGCCGGTCTGGAGTTCCGCAGCTTCGACGATCTCGCCCGGGGCCGGGCCGTGTATTGGGACATCACCCATTGGATCCTGCACCAGCGAAACGGGCGATATCCGATCCCGTTGATCGAGCCGGAGGAGGCGGGACGCCGTCTGGCGGCTCTGACGGCCGAGCACGATCTGGTCCTCTATGAGAGCTTCCTGCCCGACCTGGTGGGGCATCGTCGGCTGGACGTGGCGCCGGAGTCGGTCGTGAAGTTGATCGATCGCTTTTTGGCCGGGTTGCTGGATCATCTGCCCGAGGGGGCTACGATGGTGCTGTCCAGCGATCACGGGAACATCGAGGACACGCGCACGAAGGCGCACACCTATCATCCGGTGCCGTTGCTGGTGATCGGCCCGGGGACGGCCGCGTTTCGGGATGCTCGATCCATTTGTGATGTCACGCCCGCGATCTTGCGGCTGCTGGAGGGAGGGTGAGCCCGATGGGGGAAGGCCCTCTCACGGTGAGGTGTGTGGCCGTCGGGTCGACCAATCCCGCGAAGGTCGAGGCTGTGCGGTCGGTGGTGGAGCGGATATGGCCGGCCGCTGAGATCCGGCCGGTGGAGGTCGATTCCGGCGTCTCCAACATGCCCATGTCCGATGCGGAGACACGTCGCGGCGCTCTGATTCGCGCGCGTGCGGCGTTGGAAGTGACCGATGCGGACCTGGCTATCGGTTTGGAGGGTGGGGTAGACTCGCTCCCCGAGGGGATGTTCGTGTGCGGCTGGGTGGCCGCGGTGGACCGGCATGGCCGGGTGGGGATGGGCGCCAGCGGCCGGATCCCGCTTCCCCCCGTGCTGGCCCGGGCGGTGGCCGCGGGCCAGGAGTTGGGGCCGGCCATGGACGCGTTGAGCGGGATGCGGGAGACGCGACGCGGCCCCGGCACCGTGGGGATCCTCACCAACGGCCTGATCACCCGGCCGCAGGCGTTCGCCTTCGGCGTGGCTTATGCGCTGACCCCGTTTCTGCATCCGGAGTGGTATGCGGATGGGTAAAGCGCCTGGCGCGTGCCATCTCTCCCGTGGGGGATCTGTGGAGGGTTGATGCGTTCTCGTCTCATCGTCGCATGTATCGTGGTGTCGATCTCGCTTGTCGTTGGGCTTCTGACCTCTTGTTCCTCTCGGGAGAGCCATGCCGCCGCGACGTCTGGTTCTTCCCCATCCGTCATGGTGTTCCCGGGCGTGGTGACGCCTACGCCGCGCCCGACGCAGCCCCCCGGCGTGGTCCGCCCAATTCTGCCCACCGTCCCCCCTGACCAGCGACCGACGCCGACGCCGGAGTACGGGAACCCTCCCACGCCGATCCTCGGCGACGTCCGCATTCCCCGTTCGATGGCGAATACCGAGAATCTGCTGATCCTGGGCTCCGACCAGCGTAAGCCGGGCACCCCCTGGCGGACCGATGTCATCATGGTGGTCGCCATCGATCGACAGAACGAGCGAGTGGGGGTGGTCTCCATCCCGCGGGACCTGTGGGTGAAGATTCCCGGTGTGGGATGGAACCGGATCAACACCGCCGACTTCTACGGCTCCTGGCTCAAGAGAAAGAATAAGAACGGGAAGAAGGGGGAGAATCCCCAAGGCGAGGAGGGGGTAGAACTTCTGAAGGAGATCCTGCGTCAGAACATGGGGATCCCCATCCACCACTACATGCGCGTGGACTTCAACGTGTTCAAAGGCTCCGTGGACGCCCTGGGGGGCATCACCGTGACCGTCGATTGTCCGCTGCGGGATCCCATCTGGGATAAGCCGGGGCAGCGTTGGAGGTTGGAGCCGGGGGAGTATTTCATGACCGGAGAGGATGCCCTGAAGTACGTCCGTTCCCGTCACAATGGGGGCGATCTGGATCGGGCGCGACGGCAGCAGCGTGTCCTGTTGGCTATGCGTGATCGCGCTTTGGAGATCAACCTGTGGCCACGTATCCCGGCGCTGTACCGTGAGTTCCGTGACAAGATCGTCACCGATCTCGGCCCATTGGAGATGCTCGATCTGGCGCGGCTGGCGTTGCGCGTGCGGGAAGAGAATATTCACGGGTTCGTCATCGGACGCCCCATGGTGCGCGATTGGATCACCCCCGGTGGGGCCATGGTGTTGGTGCCCGATTACGAGAAGATCCGGAGCGCCCTGGATGGGCTGTTCGACCTGCCGCCGCTCTCGCAGATGAGCGATCGTCGGGGGCACTGTCCCTGAGGGGCGTGGCTGTCCGGGTAGGGGGTGGCGTTGAGTTGGTTTCCTGGTAGGGCGCTTCGGGCCCGGGTCGGCGGCCGGCCGGGCGTGATGGGACTGATCAGGGATCTGGCGGCCAGCGTCGTGATGCTTTACGGCGGGGCCGTTGCGGCCTGGCTGATACTGCGCCTGTTATTCCCCGACTCCCGTTGGTCATGGCTGGCGCTGGCCAGCACGTTCGCTCTGTACCTCTTCGTTCCCCTGCTTCTGATTCTGCCGCTGGCCTGGCTTGCCCGCTCCCGATGGGCGTGGAGGGCGGCAGCCTTTCCTCTGTTCGTCTTCCTGTGGATGTTCGGTGGCCTCTTCCTGCCGAATCCGCCGGCCGGGCAGGGGGATGGCCCCACGCTCACCGTGATGACGTTTAACGTCTGGGGGTTCAACAATCGCGCCGCCTCGGTTGCCTCCGTCATCCGCCGGGTCGATCCGGACGTCGTGCTGCTGCAGGAGACACGAGGGTGGATGGCCTCCGATCTGCGGGAGGAGCTGGGTGAGGAGTACCCGTATGTGGTCCTCCCTTATACCTCTCCATCGGGGATGTTGAGCATCTTCAGCCGCTATCCCATCCTCTCCTCCGAGTGGGTGTCCTCGCCGAGCATCTGGCGATGGGCGCAGCACGCCGTTCTGGACATCGATGGCCGACAGGTACACGTGGTCAATCTGCATCTCAGCTCGTCGTCGAGCATCTGGCGATTGCGAGACCTCACCTGGCGGCTGAGGAGCACGTATATCCAGCGGGAGAAGGAGGCCCGCACGTACCAGGCGTTCCTATCCAGGCTGGATGGCCCGGTGATCGTGGCCGGTGATTTCAACACGACCGATCAGACGACCGCCTATCACATCCTGACGAAGGGCCTGCGAGACGCCTTCCGCACGGCGGGCTGGGGACTGGGGCACACCTATCCCGCCCAGCCGTGGCGCTTCCGTCGCTTTCTCGTGCCCGCGCGCCTGGTGCGTATCGATTACATCACCTATTCTCCCCACTGGAGCGCCGTGAGGGCCTACATTGGCCCGTGGGATGGCGTATCGGATCATCTGCCCGTGGTGGCGGAGTTGCGGCTGCGATAGCCTCGCATCCAGATGCCCGGCGATCGCTGGCGCTGGATCGCCGGGCGGGGGATCACGTTCCCAACGCCTCCTGCACCTGCCGTCGCTGCTCGGGGGTCAGCGTGATCTTCCCCGCGGCCGCGTTGGATTCCAGCTGCTGGACCGATGAGGCCGAGGGGATCACGGGGCCCATCCCGGGCAGGGTGAGCATGTAGGCCAGGGCCAGCTGATTCAGCTCCAGTCCCCATTCGTGTGCCAGGGCGGCCAGCCGGTGCAGCTTCTCCATCACATCCCCGCTGGTGTCCTGATCCAGCGTGCCCTCATCGTACAGGCGGTCCCCCGGGCCGACCTTCGAAAGGTCCAGGTATCTCTCCGTCAGCAGTCCCCGTGCCAGCGGGCTCCATGCCACGAAGGAGATCCCCGTGCGGGCCGCGTATTCCAGCACGCCTGGGCGGGACGCCGATTCGCCGTGCAGGATGTCGAACTGGTTCTGTACCGCGATCACCCGACATCGGATGGAGGTGCTGGCTTCGACCGCCCGGTAGATGGAGAGCTGGTCGGTCGTAAAGTTGGAGACCCCGAAGTAGCGCACCAAGTCCCGGCGGATCAGGTCTTCCACGGCTGCCAGGCTCTCCTCCACCGGGGTGTCCGGATCGAAGGCGTGGAAGTACAGGAGGTCGATGTGGTCCACCTGGAGCCGTTCCAGGCAGGCATAGACGGAGTCCAGAATGTTGCCCCTGGAGAGGCGGCTGTGGTTGGGAGTGCGCCCGTCCATGCCGCCGAAGACCTTGGTCGCCAGCACGATGTTCCGCCTCTGATCCGGGTTGCGTTTCAGCCAGGCCCCGATCACGCGTTCGGAGTTCCCCGACGCGCCGTTGTAACGGTTGGCTGTGTCCCAGAAGGTCACGCCCAGCTCGACGGCCCGATCGAAGATCTGGAAGGCCGTCCTCGCGTCCACCCGAGAGCCGTCTCCCGTCTCCGGATAGCCGATCTTCCATGTGCCCAATCCCACGTTGGACACGCGCAGCCCCGATCTTCCCAGGATCCGGTAGGGCATACCGTTGAACTCGTCCGTGGTCCAGGGCACGTTGTACAGGTCCGGGCGTATTTGGGTGTAGTCCATGACGGCGCCTCCTGAGGTACTGGCGAATCATCCTGAAAGCGGCGGTAGATGGCGACGGGAAGTGGCGTGCCGCCGCTCACCCTCAGTATACGTTCCCCGATTGGCCGTGTCAACGGAGCGCGCTCTTTGGTAGTGTATCTTTTTCGGTGGAAATACAGCGGGGAGTTTGAGGGGCGCAGCCCCTCAAAAGAAACTTCCTTGTTTCAGTCCCTGACCTGCCTTTCCCGGCCTTGTCTGCCCGAATCAGGCCGGGAAAGGGCAGGTTCCAGGCTGAAAAGGTGAATGTTTTGGCGGAGGGAGGTTCCTCCGCACCGCCCCTGCGGGCTTGCGATGGGCATCATGCCCTTCACGGTTCAGTGCGGTGCTACCGGGTGATGCTCTCATGAGGGCTGGGAGGTGAGGATAGACCGCGTTGACGCCCTTCCCGGTCGACAGTACAATGTGCTCGCGGGACCAGTCCAAAGCGAGCGAGGGAGGAACATGATCCTGAAAGGAAAGCGCATCCTCCTGGGCGTCACCGGGGGGATCGCGGTATATAAAGTGGTGCATCTGGCCAGCCGGCTGACCCAGGCCGGGGCCCACGTGGACGTGGTGATGACGGAGGCGGCCACGCGTTTCGTCGCTCCCATGACGTTCCAGGCCGTCACGCAGCGGCCTGTGTACGTCGATCCGTGGCAGCCGATCCCCGACGGCGAACATGCTCGCATCGCCCACGTCCACCTGGCGCGATCAGCCGACCTCTTCGTCGTCGCCCCGGCTACGGCTAACACGCTGGCCCGGCTGGCCCACGGCCTAGCCGACGATCTGCTGACCTCGACCGCGCTGAGCTGCGCCGCGCCGTGGCTCATCGCGCCGGCCATGGAGTCGCACATGTGGGCGAGCCCGGCGACCCAGGCCAACGTGGCGACTTTGCGGGACCGGGGGGTGACCTTCGTGGGCCCCGCGGCGGGCCATCTGGCGTCGGGCGCGAAAGGCGTGGGGCGCATGGTGGAGCTGGAGGAGATCGTGGAGGCCGTGCGGGCGCTCCTGGGCCGGGATGGCCCGCTGGCCGGCCGACGCGTGGTCATCACCGCGGGGGGCACTCGCGAGCCCATCGACCCAGTGCGCTATATCGGCAATCGCTCGTCCGGCAGGATGGGGGTGGCCCTGGCCCGGGCGGCGCGGGATCTGGGCGCCGAAGTCGTTTTGATCCACGGCCCGTTGCAGGTGCCCGTGCCATGGGGCGTGGAGGCGAGATACGCGGAGACGGCCCAGGCCATGTACGAGGCGACCATGGCGATCCTGCCGGAGACGGACGTGCTGGTGGGCGCGGCAGCGGTGGCGGACTTCCGTCCGGCCGAGCCGGCCGCGGATAAGGTGAAGAAGGAGGGGGCGCAGGAGCTAGTCATCCGGCTGGTGCGCACGCCGGACATCCTCGCCGAGGTGGGGCGTCGGCGGCGCGAGCTGGGGCGGCCGCAGGTGGTCGTCGGGTTCGCCGCGGAGACGCGAGACCTCATCGCGTACGCGCAGGAAAAGCTGCATGCCAAGAACCTGGACATGGTGGTCGCCAACGACATCTCCGCTCCGGACGCGGGCTTCGCCGTGGACACGAACCGGGTGACGATCCTGCGCCGGGGGAAGGAGCCCGAGCCGTGGCCGCTGTTGCCCAAGGATGACGTGGCCGAGCGGGTGATGCAGGAGGTGGTCGCGCTCCTGCACCGGGTGGAGGAGGCGGACGATGAGTAAGGTCGTGAGGATCACCGACGTACCCGGCATCCGGGTGGGCCATGCCACCGACGAGCAGGGGATCACGGGGTGCACGGTGGTGCTATGCGAGTCCGGCGCCGTGGTGGGCGTCGATCAGCGCGGCGGCGCGCCCGGCACCCGGGAGACGGACTTGGCCCGCCCCATGCACCTGGTGCGGGAGGCGCACGCGGTGGTTCTGGCCGGGGGGAGCGCCTTTGGCCTGGCCGCGGCGGATGGGGTCATGCGCTGGCTGGCCGGGCATGAGGTGGGGTACGAGGCGCTGGGTGTGCGGGTGCCCATCGTGCCGGCGGCCATCCTCTTCGACCTGGCCCTGGGGGATCCGCACGCGCACCCGGATGCCGAGATGGGATGGCGCGCCTGTGAGGCGGCGACGGATGGCCCCATTGCTGAGGGAAGCGTCGGCGCGGGGACCGGCGCTACGGTGGGCAAGGTGTTGGGCATGGAGAGCGCGATGAAAGGGGGCATCGGCACGGCCGCCGAGGACCTGGGGAACGGATTGATCGTCGGCGCACTGGTGGCGGTCAACGCCCTGGGCGACGTGGTCGACCCCGCCACCGGGGGGATCCTGGCCGGCGCGCGCCTGCCGGACGGCGGGTTCGCGGATACGCTGGCCGTGCTGCGGCAGATGCGCATCCAGCCGCCGCCTGGGGAGTCGACGGTGATCGGCGTCGTGGTCACCAGCGCTCGGCTGGACAAGGAGGGGGCCTGTAAGGTGGCGCAGATGGCGCAGGATGGGCTGGCCCGCGCGGTGCGCCCGGCTCATACGATGTACGACGGCGATACCTTCTTCGTTCTGGCCACGGGGGATGCGGCGGCGGACGTGAATCTGGTGGGCGCGTATGCGGCCGAGGTGGTTGCCAGCGCCATCGTGCGGGCGGTACGACAGGCCAGGGGTCGGGGGGGGGTGCCCGGCTTGGCGGATGGCGGCGTCGCGTCAGTGTGACCTCGTCCTCAAAGCTCCTGATCTCTCCGGCCGGGGATGGGGACTTTGCAGGCAGCTCTAGAGTGCTCAATCCGCGGTGCTATTTCTCGGAAATTCGTCAGATATTCATTTTCATAGTTGACAGGAAGCCGAAAACGCGTTACATTAGGTCTGGCTCTGGCCGTGTAATCATCGTGCGAGGTTTGGCCCTAGAGCGACAAGGGGATCTCACATCTCAACACGGAGGTATCTATCATGGCACATGTGATCACGACCCTGTGCATCCGAGACGGCGCCTGCGTCGAGGTCTGCCCGGTGGAGTGCATCGTTCCGGGCCCCAAGGACGACCCGGAGTGGGGGAAGTACTTCTACATCGACCCCGATACGTGCATCGACTGCGGGGCCTGCGTGCCCGAGTGCCCCGTGGAGGCGATCTTCCCTGAGGAGGATCTGCCGCCCGAGTACGCGGATGATGCGGAGATGAACGCCAGGTACTTCCAGGAGGGGCCTGGTTATTGGGACTTCGACCTGGAAGAGGAGCGTGTGCGCGAGTGACATCGGCGTCATCGGTGTTGCAACGAAGCCGAAGCTGATCAGTCTGACACAGGGGGGCGAGATAGAAGCCTCCCTTTTTTCATAGAGAGGAGAGTCCCGGATCCGCAAAGGGTTCGGGATTCTGATCTTGTAGGGGGTACGTGATCGCGCCTTTACAGAGGTAGTGTATCTTTCCGGTGGAGATATAGCGGGGAGCTTTAAGGGGCGCAGCCCCGCAAAAGAAACCTCGGGCCTCGCGGAATCTCCACCATTTTGGATACACTGCCGCCTTCACGGACGCTTGTTGTGACCGCACATTTGTGCTATGATGGTGCTACCCGTCAGGAGGGTTGGTCACCAGATGTCGAGCGCATCCGATCCGTTGGATCGATTTCTGCCCGCCACCCGGCGGTGGTTCCTATCCACCTTCGGCCAGCCGACGCCCCCTCAGTCGATGGGGTGGCCGCCGATCCAGCGCGGCGAGCACACGCTGATCCTCTCGCCCACCGGGTCGGGGAAGACGCTGGCCGCGTTCCTGTGGGGGATCGATGCCATCTTCCGGGAGATAAGCGAGTCGGCGAGTCAGCGAGTTAGCGAATCGGCGAGTCAGCGAGTCGGCGAGAGGGAGGAGCCGGGCGTGCTGCGCCTGGTGTACATCTCGCCGCTGAAGGCGCTGAACAACGACATCGAGCGGAACCTGCGGGTGCCGTTGGCCGGGATCCGCCGAGTGGCCCGGGAGTTGGGCGAACCGTTACCGCCGCTGAAGGTGGCTGTGCGCACCGGCGATACGCCGCGATCCGCCCGGGCGGCCATGACGCGCCGTCCGCCCCACATCCTGATCACCACCCCTGAGTCCCTCTACCTGATCCTCACTAGCCCCGTGGCGAGGGAGATGTTCCGCGGCGTGCGCACGGTGATCGTGGACGAGATCCACACCCTGGTGGGAGACAAGCGAGGGGCTCATCTGGCCCTCTCGCTGGAACGGCTCACGCGGCTGGCCGACGGGCCCGTACAGCGCATCGGCCTCTCCGCCACCATCCGACCGCTGGACGAGGCCGCTCGCTTCCTGGGCGGTCTGATGTGGACGCAGGATGATGGGGAGCCTCGCCTGGTCCCGCGCCCGGTCACCGTGGTGGACGCGGGGCACGACAAGCCGCTGGACCTGGAGGTGCAGACGGTGGTCGAGGACTTCCGCCATCTCCCCGGCGGGTCCATCTGGCCGGCCGTCATCCCGCGTCTGACGCAGTTGATCCGCCAGCACCGGACCACGCTCATCTTCTGCAATAGCCGCCGCCAGGCGGAGCGCGTGGCCGATCTCCTGAACGAGCAGTTGGCGGCCGAGGATGAGGGCCGCGTGCCGCCCGGCGTCAGCGCCATGCTGTTGCCCAAACCGGAGGGGGGCGAGGTCGCTCGAGGGCGGGGGATCTTCGCTCCCGGCGCCGGCGGTCCTATCCGTGCGCACCACAGCTCCATGTCCCGCGAGGCCAGGGAGCAGATGGAGGAGCAGCTCAAGCGGGGCGAGCTGCCCGCCCTGGTGGGCACCTCCTCGCTGGAGCTGGGCATCGACATCGGCGCTATCGACCTGGTGGTGCAGTTGGGCAGTCCTAAGAGCGTGGCCCAGGGACTGCAGCGGGTGGGGCGTTCCGGCCATCTCGTGGGGCAGACCTCCGTCGGGCGCATCCTGCCGCTGCATCGAGAGGACCTGATGGAGGCCGCCGCCGTGGCCCGCGGCATGTTGCGCCGTGAGGTGGAGCCGGTGTACGCGCCGCGCAACCCGCTCGACGTCCTGGCTCAGCAGATCGTGGCTATGACGTCCGTGGAGACCTGGCGCGTGGACGATCTATACGCGCTGGTGCGGCAGGCGTACCCCTACGGCGAGCTCTCGCGGCGGGCGTTCGATTCCGTGCTCGACATGCTCTCCGGGCGTTACCCCTCCTCCGTCCATCGAGAGCTCCGGCCGCGGCTGGTGTGGGATCGCGTGAACGGCACGGTGACGGCGTTACCGGGCGCGCGGCTGCTGGCGTTACGCAACGGCGGCACCATCCCCGACCGCGGCACCTACGGTGCCTATCTGCCCGACGGTCGCACCCGACTGGGGGAGCTGGACGAGGAGTTCGTGTTTGAGACCCGGCCGGGGGACGTGTTCATGCTGGGCTCTAACACATGGCGCGTCCTGGAGATCACTGAGGATCGGGTGATCGTGGCCGAGGCGCCGGGCGAGGTCCCGCGCATGCCGTTCTGGCGCGGGGATTACCCCTGGCGACCCTACAGCCTGGGGCGAGCGGTGGGGGCGTTCCGGCGGGAGGTGGCCGAGCGGGTGGCCGCGATTCAGACACCTCCCGAAGGGGAAGCGGAGATTGGAGATGGGTTGGAGGCGTACGCGGAGGTCGTCGAGTGGTTGCAGCGAGAGTGCGCCCTGGACCGCAACTCGGCACGCAACGTGATCGCCTATGTGCGTCGCCAGCTCGATGTCTTGGGCGCCATCTCGTCAGATCGCACCGTCATCGTCGAGCTGTTTGAGGACGCGATCGGCGAGCCCCGCATGGTGATCCATTCCCCCTTCGGCGGACGGGTAAACGGCCCCTGGGGCCTGGCGCTGGCCTCCGCGCTACGGGAGCGCACCGGCGTCGAGGTGGAGTTGCAGGTGAGCGATGACGGCATCCTGTTCCGCTTCCCGGACGCCGATCGGCCGCCGCCGGTGGACGTCGTCCGGGAGATGACGCCGGAGGAGGCACGCGAGCGCATCCTGCGGGAGCTACCCGATTCGGCCGTGTTCGGCGCTCGATTCCGACAGAACGCGGCCCGGGCGCTGTTGCTGCCCGGCCGGCGGGGGAAGCGCACCCCCTTCTGGCTGCAGCGACTGAAGGCCCGGGATCTGCTGGCCGCCGTCCGCCAGCTTGAGGACTTCCCCATCGTCGCCGAGACGTATCGAGACTGCCTGCGCGATGTCATGGACCTGGCCGGGTTAGAGGAGGTGCTGCGGGAGATCCAGGCTGGGCGCATCCGGGTGGTCACGGCCGAGACCGTCGTCCCGTCGCCGGTGGCCGCCAGCCTCCTGTTCGACTTCATGAGCGTGTACGTGTACGAGTGGGACGCGCCCAAGGCCGAGCGCCAGTTGCAGCGGCTGGCTGTCAGCCGGGAGATGCTGGCCGATCTCATGGGCGACCCGGAGCTGGCGCGCCTGCTTCGGCCGGAGGCCATCGCCGAGGTGACCGCTCGCGCGGCGCGCACCGATGAGGCCTTCCGGGCGCGATCCGTGGACGAGCTGGCGCTGCTGTTGCAGGAGATGGGCGACCTGAGCGAGGAGGAGATCGCGGCGCGCGCTCAGCCGGGCTGGCGGGAGTGGCTGGCGGAGCTGGCCGC